>CAJOFK010000086.1 GCA_905234015.1 uncultured Ruminococcus sp. | reverse complement strand
GCGTGAAGATTTACGGGGAAGTAAATAATCGCGTGCCCAAGTACAACCATAAAGATTGCGAAGCCCTTAAGGGTATCGATTTCTACATATCTTTTTTTCGTAATTGTTTCCAAATAATTACCTCCTTTAATCGGCGCCACGGACTTAATTATATAATAACGTAATGAGAAAATCAACCTGTTATTCGTCACTCGGTCTAAAAAACTTTACAAAATCAATTTAATATGTTAAAATGACTTTAATGTATTAACGCGCGACAGTATTTAGGAGTGAAATTATGAATTCAAAGTTAAAAAACGAGCAGACTGATTTTTTATTTGAGGCAATTTTAACCTTAAAAACTAAAGAGGATTGCTATAGATTTTTTGAGGATTTATGCACTAAGCCCGAGCTTAACGCGATGTCTCAGCGTATCGTAGTAGCAAAGCTCCTTCACGAAAAGACCGTTTATAACGAAATCGTGAAGCAGACCGGAGCCTCAACCGCAACAATCAGCAGGGTTAAGCGCTCATTAAACGAGGATACCGACGGCTATATGCTCGCGTTCAGAAATATGGGTATAAAGGTAGATAAATAATGGGAAGCTACGGCGTTTTTGCCGATTATTACGACGCGCTTACGCTGAATGTCGATTACGAAAGCCGCGCGCGGTATATCGTAAATATCCTTAAACACCTTGGGCACGAAATGGGGCTTACGCTCGATTTAGCCTGCGGAACCGCTAAGCTTACGGTTGAGCTTAAAAAGCTCGGGGTTGACGTTTACGGCGCCGACGCGTCCGAGGAAATGCTTTCCTTCGCCTACGAAAACGCTGCCGAAAACGGCTTTAATATTCTGTTTTTGCGTCAGAAAATGCAGGAGCTCGATTTATACGGAAGTATCGATACCTGCGTATGCACCTTAGACAGCATTAATCATATGACCGATAAATCGGACGTTGAAAAGGCGTTTAAGAAAGTAGCGCTGTTTATGAATAAGGGCGGCTGCTTTCTTTTTGACGTAAATACGGTTTATAAGCATAAGAATATCCTCGCCGATAATACCTTCGTTTACGATTTGGACGAGGTGTATTGTGTGTGGGAAAATTCTTTAAAAGAAAATAACGTAGTCGATATTGATATAAACCTCTTTGTGCCCGAGGGCGAGCTTTACGAGCGCTGTGAGGAAAGCTTCAGCGAGCGGGCATACAGCGATTTAGAGTTAACCTCTATGCTTGAAAACGCCGGCTTTAAGGTGCTTAAGCGATACGGTGATATGAGCGAAAGCGCGCCCGCGGAGGATGAACAGCGGGTTATTTATATTGCCCAAAGGATTTGATTTTATGGATAAAATAATAAGATGTATCACGAGTGACGGAGCGGTTATGGCAGCGGCTGTAGACGCTTCGGACATTGTTTTTACGGCTCAGCGCCTCCACAAAACCACCCCCGTCGCAACCGCGGCGCTGGGAAGGCTTTTATGCGCAGGCTCTCTTATGGGCGTAAGCTTAAAGCAGAATAACGCAAAGCTTACCTTGCAGGTTAACGGCGACGGACCTTTAGGCTCGGTTGTAGTTGTATCGGATTCCAAGGGAAACGTTAAGGGTTATACAACTAACCCCGACTGCCCGACTGAGTATTACGAAAACGGTAAGATTAACGTATCCGCGGGAGTAGGTAAATACGGAACCTTAGGCGTAATAAGGGATTACGGTACCCGCGACCCGTATGTCGGACGTGTTCCCCTCGTAAGCGGCGAGATAGCCGAGGATATCACGAGCTACTACGCGGCGTCGGAGCAGATTCCCACCGTCTGCGCGTTAGGCGTTCTGATTGATAAGGAGGACGGAAAGGTTCTCTTAGCCGGCGGACTTTTAATTCAGCTTCTTCCTGGAGCGGACGACAGCGTAATCGATAAGCTCGAGAAGAATATTTCAAACCTCGAGCCGGTTACTACAATGTTCGCTAAAGGAATGGGTATACTCGATATCTGTAAAACGGCGCTTAAGGGCTTTGAGGTTGAGGTTTTAGACGAGGAAAAGATAAACTACGTCTGCGGATGTTCGAGGGAGAAAATCGAGAGCTACTTTGCGGGACTTCCCGAGGAGGAGCTCAGAGAATGTATCGGCGATAACGGAAAAGCCGAGGTTAACTGCCAATTCTGCAATAAAACCTACGAGTTTTCAGAGGCTGAAATTGAGAGTATAATTAAGAGTAAAACTGCTAAGTAAAAATTTTTAAAAAATTAGAAAAAGGTATTGACTTTTTTCGGGTTTTGTTGTATTATAATCAAGTCGCCGATAAACGGCGACAATGTGGGAGATTAGCTCAGCTGGGAGAGCACCTGCCTTACAAGCAGGGGGTCACAGGTTCGAGCCCTGTATCTCCCACCACCTTGAAAAATTGTCATATGTACGCATATCGACTTTTCATATGGCCCGGTAGTTCAGTTGGTTAGAACGCTAGCCTGTCACGCTAGAGGTCGACGGTTCGAGCCCGTTCCGGGTCGCCATAATGTGCCTCTGTAGCTCAGTCGGTAGAGCAGGGGACTGAAAATCCCCGTGTCGATGGTTCGATTCCGTCCGGAGGCACCATATGCGGATGTAGCTCATCTGGTAGAGCGCCACCTTGCCAAGGTGGAGGTAGCGAGTTCGAGCCTCGTCATCCGCTCCATTAATCACTCGAGATTGGGCTACAGTTGTAAGTCACGTTTTGAGTGATTTTTCATATGATAATTTATAAGGCGTCGTAGCCAAGTGGTAAGGCACGGGTCTGCAAAACCCTGATTCACCAGTTCAAATCTGGTCGACGCCTCCATCAGCACCCTGATTCTTTATAAGAAACTGCGTTCCTTATAAAGTAAAAAAACATTTTATATTTCCCGCTCAGTTGCGCCCTGCGTGCGCACGAGCGATGGATATACGAAAGCTACGCACTTAGGTGCGCACGCTTTCTTGCCACTATTTTTAACACAATCAGTAAACAACAATTGGTTGAAACCGGAATTTATGCGTGATATAATCAGTATGAAAAATATGAATTAATTTGAATTTTATGTTTTGAAAGGAAGTGCGCGCGGTGATTGCGGATAATATAAGGTATCTGAGAAATAAAGAGGGTATAAGTCAGGCGGAGTTCGCCGAACGCTTCGGCGTTTCACGCCAGAGCGTCGCAAAGTGGGAAAGCTCAGAAAGCGCTCCCGACGTTTTTAAGTGCCGCGATATAGCGGATTATTACGATGTTTCGATAAATGTACTGCTTGATTTTCCGCTTGAGGAAAGGGATTTTCAGCTCGAAACATCTGAGGGGAAATACATCTTCGGTATTGTTAAGGTGGGCGACAGGGGACAGGTCGTTATCCCGAAGCATGCCCGGGAGATTTTTAAAATTGCGCCCGGTGACCGTCTTATGGTTATGGGCGATACCGTAAAGGGCGGAATTGCGTTCGCGAAGGTATCCATAGGCAAGTTTTTCGGAAAGGAATGAGAATATGGAAGCGATTAAAACCGTAAATCTTACGAAAAAATACAAGGATAAAACCGCCGTAAGTAACCTGAACTTAACGGTTGAAAAGGGAATTCTTTACGCACTTTTAGGCGTGAACGGCGCGGGAAAATCCACCACGATTAAAATGCTCTCCTGCCTTACCAAGCCTACCTCGGGCGACGCATGTCTTATGGGGCACAGCGTAGTTAAAGAGAGCGCAAGGGTTAAGGAAATTATGAACGTATCTCCGCAGGAGACAGCGGTTGCCGCGAAGCTGAGCGTGCGCGAGAACCTCGAGTTTATCGCACGCGTATACGGCTTTGATAAAAAGGAAGCTAAAGCTAAGGCTGACGAAATGATTGAAAAATTCTCTATGCAGGAAATTGAAAAGAGTAAAGCCGGAACGCTCTCCGGAGGCTGGCAGCGCAGGCTTAGTATTGCTATGGCGCTTATTTCCGAGCCTGAAATCCTGTTTCTCGATGAGCCGACTCTCGGGCTTGACGTACTGGCAAGGCGAGAGCTTTGGAACGTGATTAAAATGCTTAAGGGCAAGATGACGATTATCCTTACTACTCATTATCTCGAGGAGGCGGAGAGTCTTTCCGACCGCGTCGGAATTATGGCGCGCGGAGTGCTTTGCGCCGAAGGAACCGCCGAGGAATTGAAGAAGAGGCGTTTATCAAGCTTGCGGAGGTGGCGTTAAAATGAGGACACTTATCTTTGCTTCACGAAATACGAAGGAAATTACAAGAGATCTGCTTACTCTGCTTTTCGGAATAGGATTTCCGATTGTGCTGCTCCTGCTTTTATCGGCAATCAATAAAAGTATTCCCGAGGGCTACGGCCCCTCGCTGTTTAAAATTGAGAGCCTTGCGCCCGGGATAACGGTGTTCGGTCTCAGCTTTTTATCGCTGTTTTCGTCTATGCTTATCGCGAAGGACAGAACGACGAGCTTTGTGCTCAGGCTGTTTACATCTCCGCTGACTCCCGCGAATTTTATTCTCGGATATACGCTGCCGCTTATTCCGATGGCGCTTTTACAGTCGGCTGTATGCTACGCGTGCGCTCTGATACTCGGACTTGAATTCAGTGTAAACCTTCTCGTTGCCATAGTTGTTAATATTCCGATTGCGCTCGTGTTTATCGCGCTCGGTCTGCTGTTTGGTTCCGTGCTGAACGAGAAGGCTGTCGGCGGCGTTTGCGGAGCCTTGCTTACTAATTTTGGTTCTCGAATATCTGGTTCGATACCGCAATGGTAGGCGGCGCGTTCAAGACGGTTGCGGATATACTGCCGTTTTCTCACGCGGTCAACGCCGCCCGTGCAGCCGCGGCGGGTGATTACGCCGCGATTTTCCCCGACTTATGGTGGGTAATCGGCTACGCCGTAGTACTGCTCGCAACAGCAATCAGCGTTTTCGCAATAAGACTGAAAAAGAACTGATATTATTGTAAAGATAACCCCCGAAGCTGTTCTCACAGCTTCGGGGGGATTGCTCTATGTTATCACTCTAACAATTCTGTAGAAGAATTATTTGTGTTTTCTATGCTCTGCACATCCTTGAGCTTGCGCTGAATCTGACGGGTACGGACGCCGACGAGCTTATCGAGCTCCGTATTAGCCTGATTGATTCTCTGCTGAGTGGCTACGAGCACATCGTTGAACTTATCAAACTCGTTTTTAACGTCGGCGAGAATGTTCCAAACTTCGGCGCTGCGGCGCTGAACGGCGAGGGTTTTAAAGCCCATCTGTAGCGAATTGAGAAGCGCCGCCATTGTGCTGGGTCCGGCAACATTTACCTTGTATTGGCGCTGAAGCTCCTCAACCAGTCCGCGGTTGACTACCTCGCTGTAAAGTCCCTCAAACGGCAGGAACATAATAGCAAATTCGGTAGTGTTGGGCGGA
>CAJOFK010000085.1 GCA_905234015.1 uncultured Ruminococcus sp. | reverse complement strand
TAAAACCGGTTCCTCCATATAATTAATATAGAATTATATGGAGGATATCTTTATGCAGGAAAACTTACGCAAACCGCACGTTCTTACACTTGAAAACCGTGAAAAGCTCTCGCTCGGCGGAGTTGAGGACGTTTCGGGCTTTAACGACGAGTCGGTAAGCCTTTTAACATCCTTAGGCGAGCTTAATGTAAGAGGCTCAAAGCTTCATATCAGCAAGCTTGATTTAAACTCGGGCGAGGTAGTTATAGACGGAAAAATAAACCTTCTTCAGTATTCGCAGACGAGCAGTGATAAGGGCATTTTAAAAAGGCTGTTTAAATAATGGAATTTACCTTCAGCGAGCTCGCGGCGGCGTTTATGTATTCCGTAATATCGGGGTTTATCCTCGGGCTTTTGTACGAGCCGGTGCGGTTTTTTCATCTTGCTTTTTCAAAATCAGCCCTGTCGTATTTTATAACCGATACTCTTTTTATGATAATCTGCGGTCTTATAACGTTCTTTTTATCGCTTTCAATGCTTGAGGGAAGAATCCGAGGCTTCGTTATAATAGGCGAAATTGCAGGATTTACGGCTTACCGCTTCAGCTTAAGGTACGTTTTTGACCTGATTTATAAGCCGATAATTAAAATTTTTAAAAAAATATTGAAAAAGCTATTGAAAATCGGTAGCGTAGTGATGTATAATTTAAAAATAAAGTTGAGTGAATTAAAGAGATTTTTAAAAGATAAGGTCAGGTTGTATGAAGAAAGAAGAAACGAAAAAAGAAAAGGTCGCCGAGGAAAAGAAAAACGACTTAAAAGAAGTAACTCCTCAAAAGAAAAAACGTAATAAAAAATTTATTCTCCTTTATATAGCTATAGCCGCGTTTGTGGTTTACGCTTCATTTACAATAATCAATCAGAGTATTGAAATAAGCGATAAAAAGGCTGAGCTTGAAAGTATCAATAAACAGCTTGAAATCGTTGAGATTAAGAGCGAGGACTTAAAGGAGATTAAAAATTATAAAGGCAAGGATTTAAGCGAGTATATCGAGAACATCGCGCGCGAGGACCTCGATTATATTAAAAACGGTGAGAGGATTTTCGTCAACGTTGCCGGAGATTAGGTAGAATACCGAATGGGGTAGAGAATGAGTGTAGAAGTTGGAACAATTTTAGAGGGAAAGGTTTCCGGAATTTCTAAGTTCGGGGCTTTTGTGGACTTGCCTGACGGTACTACGGGAATGGTGCATATTTCCGAGGTTTCCCGTACATACGTCAGCGAGATTAAGGACTTCCTGAAGGTTGGTGACGAGGTAAAGGTTAAGGTCTTAAAGAGCGAGAACGGTAAGGTTGCGCTCTCAATAAAGCAGACTCAGCCTAAGCCCGAGAAAAAGCAGTCCTCATTTCAGGATAAGCCGCGCAAGCCTAAGGAACGCAAGCCCTATAAGCCCGCGCCGCCCGTTACAAGTCCCGGAGATTTTGAGTGGCAGAGCGCCCGTCCCGAGGCTCCCTCGTCGTTTGAGGATATGATGTCTGTATTTAAGAAAACGAGCGAGGATAAAATGTCCGACTTAAAACGCGCCTCAGGCGAGTCGAGAGGCTACAGCCGCAGAGGCAAGGGCAGCAAATAGAGTGATAAGTGCTAAGTTAGTGGTAAGCTCTTGTTTATCATTACCTTTCAGTCAGTAGAAAAAGGTCGGGGTTTCCGGCCTTTTATAGTTTAAGGAATTAATTATGTCAGAATTAAAATTTTGCGCGCCCTGTGTGTTAGGTGTTGAGGGTATTTGCGCGAACGATTTAAAATTTAACGGTATAGATAACGCCCGCGCCGAGAACGGCAGGGTGATTTTCAGCGGAGATTTTACGACCTTAGCCCGCGCTAATTTAATCTCACGCTACAGCGAGCGTATTCAGATTATCCTTTCTGAGTTTAATGCCGAAACCTTCGACGAGCTTTTTGAAGGAGTAAAAAATATTCCCTGGGAGAATTATATTTCCGAAAAGGACAGCTTTCCCGTTAAGGGCAGCAGCCTTGATTCAAAGCTCTTTTCCGTAACGGACTGCCAGAAAATAATTAAAAAGGCGGTTTGCGACAGACTCAGCTCTAAGTATCATATCTCGTGGTTTGAGGAGAGCGGCGCCGTTCATCAGATTCAGTTTCTTATCCGTAAGGACAGGGCGAGTATTCTTCTCGATACCTCGGGCGACGGGCTTCATAAACGCGGCTACCGCACGGAGTCTAACGACGCGCCGATAAAGGAAACCCTCGCGGCGGTTATGGTCGATTTGATGAGAGTGAGGGGCAGCCATTTCGTCGTTGACCCGATGTGCGGAAGCGGTACGATTCTTATTGAGGCGGCTATGAAGGCGCTTAAAATCGCTCCCGGCTTAAACCGCAGGTTTTCTGCGGAAAGCTGGAGTCAGATTCCCGCGTCCGTGTGGGAGCTTGAGCGCGAAAGGCTTAAGGGCGAAATTGACCGAAGCTGTTCGTTCAGCGCAATCGGTTATGATATCGACGAAAGCGCCCTTGAAACGGCGCGCAAAAACGCCGAACGCGCAGGGGTATCAGACCGCATTAAGTTTATAAAGAGGGATATTAAGGACTTCAGCTTTGACAGCGAGTATCAGACTACTATCGTAAATCCGCCCTACGGCGAGCGCCTGCTCGATATAAACGCGGCGGAAGAGCTGTATAAGATTATGGGGGAGAAGTTTATCCCCGGAAAGGGAAAAAGCTACGGCATTATTACTCCCGACGACGACTTCGAAAAGCTGTTTAAAAGAAAAGCCGATAAACGCCGCAAGCTCTATAACGGCACATTGAAGTGTCAGTTTTATATGTTTTACAAGTAGGAAGCAGGAAGCATTAAGAAGGAAGTCTGCAGGTCGTGAAGATAGTGCGGTGTTGGAAAAGACAACGGCAGCCCGAATGTATTAATATTGCTCTTCGCGCAGCGAAATACAAATATTGTCGGGAAACCGCTGTTGTTTTTAAAACGAGCTTTCTGCTCGTCTATAGCACTTCCTACTTCCTGCTTCCTGCTTCCTGCTAAAAAAGGGAGTCCTT
>CAJOFK010000084.1 GCA_905234015.1 uncultured Ruminococcus sp. | reverse complement strand
ACGCCCTTGAGAAGGACGACCTTCTGTATAAGGAAAAAAGAATAATTAACCTGCTTGGTATTAAGTATAACAATCCTGCTTAATAAAGTAATTAAATATTTTAACTCCGCTCGGAATATTCCCGGCGGAGTTTTTTACTTTATAAGGAACGCAGTTTCTTATAAAGAATTGCTTTTAAATTGTTTCTTTCTTAAAAAAGTGAAAAATATGCTTACTTTTTGCTGTGAATGTGATATAATAATCTAAAACCTATTTTATGGAGGAAGATTATGAAAATAATAAAAACACTTACGGCGCTGATTTTATCTGCGCTTATTATCAGTTCAACAGTCGCCGCGTCGGCTGTTTCCGGCGACCCCGGCGGAGCTCCCGAGGAGTACGAGATTCAGTTCGTCGATACGCTGAACTGGGGTCATGTTTATGTTTACGGAGTTACCGATTCCGGATTCGCCGAGGTTGAATGGCCGGGCGTTGAAGCCGTAAATATCGGCTCGGATGAAAACGGCTATCCCTTATACAGAGCCTATATTCCCGAGAACTACGTTTCGATTTGTTTTTCGGAATCCGCAGACGGCAATAGGTCTGAAGCGATTGAACCCTATAATTTATATAATACACGCCGTTATTATTTAAAAGAATTCGACACGGTAGAGGACGATTTCGGCAATCCCGTTTATAAGGTTCATATAACCGACCGGAGATTTTCCGAAACCTCCGGCAGTATTAACTACTGCACCTGGAGCTTTAACGAGGATGACGGCACGCTTACAATCTCCGGCAGCGATTATCTTTTAGCCGGTAAGGAATATGAGGATGTCCCGATGGACGGAGGCGTAAGTTCCGGCGACTTTTCTATTGATTTCAGCGAAGGCTACTGGACAGGTCTTGAAAGTAAAATCAAGAATGTTGTCATAAATTACGGAGTTAAGAGTATAGGAAAATTCGTTTTTAAAGATCATACCGCGCTTGAAAGCGTGAGGATAGCGACTTCCGTCGAATTAATCGACAGTTACGCCTTTGAGGGCTGTACAAGTCTAAAGAGTGTTGAGCTGCCTGATTACGTTTCGGATTTACGCTCCTATGCCTTTAAAGACTGCTCCTCGCTTGAGAGCGTAACTGCAGGCAAGTACTTAATGTTTATGAGCAAAAGCGTTTTTGAAGGCTGCAGCTCACTTGCCGAAATTAATATCCATAAGGATAATAAAAATTACTACACCGATAACGGAACCGTTTACACTAACGGAGTGCTGGTAATGCATTGTCCCGCCTCGCCCGAAAAGAACATCGTGATTAAGGACGGCGTTACGGGTATGCGCGAGAGCGCGTTTGAAAACTGCAATAACATCGAGACCGTAACCTTCCCCGATAGCTTTTCGGTAACGGGCGCCCACGCGTTTGACGGCTGTAATTCGCTTAAAAGCGTGAAGCTCGCGGGCAATGTAAAATACCTCGACGCGGCGATGTTTATGAACTGCAAAAACCTCGAGAGTGTTGAACTGCCCGAAAGTCTCGGCTCGATTATGTATATGGCGTTTTACGGCTGCGAAAGCCTTACTGACTTAAAAATTCCCGAGAGCGTAGACTATATCGGTTCCTACGCGTTTTACGGATGTAACAGCCTCGACTTGAAGCTTCCGGAGGTAGTTGAATTTATCGGCGGAAGAGCGCTTCGCGGCACGGCGTATTTTGAGGATGAAAACAACTGGAGCGGCGGACTTTTCTATTACGGAAATTCTCTTATCGATTCCCGGGATGACCTCAGCGGCGATGTTGTTATTAAGGACGGCACCGTAAGAGTTGCCGATTCGGCTATTCCGTCGCTTAATATCACGAGCGTTACCGTTCCGGCTTCAGTTGAGAAAATCGGATACGAGGCTTTCGGTCTTGTACCGCCGAGTGGTACCGAGGCTCCGAGCCCGATTGACGGCTTTAAGATTTACGGCTACAGTAATACGGCTGCCGAGCAATATGCTTGGGAAAACAATATTGACTTTGTAGCGCTTGATTCGTCCGAGGCAACCGAAACGACCTCCGAAGCGCCGGCCTCTGAGCCTGTAGAAACTACCGCATCCGTTACGGAGACTAAACGGCCCGTAGAAACCACCGCACCAGTTACTGAGACAACAGAACCCGCGGAGACAACCGCTCCCGTTACGGAGACTAAGGAGCCCGGGAAAACTACAGCTCCCGCTACGGAAACTGCACAGCCCGTTACTACAGAACCTGCAACAACACAGCCCGAACCTACCGAGCCTGCTGCAACCGAGCCTGCGGCTAAAGATATAGCCGACTGCACGGTAAGCGGAGTAAAGAATAAAACATACACAGGCAAGGCTGTTAAATTCAATTACACCGTTAAGGACGGGGGAAAGATACTCCTGCGCGGCACCGATTACACCGAAGCTTATGAGAATAACAAAGACGCAGGCGAGGCAACTCTCACAATTACCGGTAAGGGTAAATACACAGGTCAGCTTATAAAGACCTTTAAGATTAATAAAGCTAAAAACCCGGTTGTTATAAAGGCTAAATCGGTTACTGCCAAAGCCGATAAAAAGACGTATATCACAAAATCCAAGGCGTTTAAAATCAGTAAGAAAAAAGGAGCTCTCAGCTTTAAGAAAATTAAGGGCGACGATAAAATTTCTATCGCGAAAAACGGCAGTATTACCGTAAGAAAAGGTCTTAAGAAGTCTAAAACCTACAGCTTCAGGGTTAAGGTAACCGCTTCGGGTACCAAGAATTATAAAAAGGCTTATAAGACGGTTACGTTAAAAATAAAAATTAAATAAGTATTTGCTTTTGAATTAAAGCAAAGCCATAATTTTAAAAGCGGAAGCCACCTCGGCTTCCGTTTTTTACTTTATAAGGAACGCAGTTTCTTATAAAGTAAAAACATTTTATATTGCACGCTCAGTTGCGCCCTGCGTGCACACGAGCGATGGCTGAAGAAAACGCACGCACTTAGGTGCGCACGCTTTCTTGTGCTTATTTATTTGTATTCTGTCAACTTTACATGAGCGGTACGTCTTTATTTTGCATTAGAATTATTTCTTTTTCATCTGATTCTTAAAACACTTCTTATCAAACTCAGGGTTAAAGGCGTAGAAGTTTTTACTG
>CAJOFK010000083.1 GCA_905234015.1 uncultured Ruminococcus sp. | reverse complement strand
GCACAGCTCCGAAAACAGGTGAAATAGTTAAATTCAATTCTAATGATTCTTTATCGTCAATATCAATTCCCGATACTTTAGACGGACATAGTATTATCGGTATTGCATCAAACGCTTTCAAGGACGCGGCTAAACTGAAAACCGTCGAAATACCGTCTTCTGTACAGACTCTTGCCGATAAGGCTTTTGACGGCTGTAAGGGACTTGACGAGGTTACTGTGAACAGCAATGATACGGTGTTTAACGGTGAACCGTTCCTGAATACAAGAACCGCTGACGATCCGATTGTATTGTATGCTCCTAATCGTTCCTCTACCGCAAAAGAGCATTCTGATAATTATTATTATCTTTTCTTTATACCGCTTACGGCTGAATTGCCTGATGATACAGATTATAGGTATCTTTACAGAATAAACAAGATTAACGATGAAGAAATAGAGCTTGTTGAGTATCTCGGAGATACTACAGTTGAAAAACTTACAATACCTGAGTCAATAGACGGAAGAAGAGTTGTTGAACTCAGCGCTAAGCTTTTCCATCTTTGTAAAAAGATTTATTATCTGTCTATTCCGCGATATGTTACTACAATCGGTTATGACGCTCTGCCGAAGTATACTACTTACTATGATATCTCAGATAATAATTCGGTATTCAAATCTGAGATCGATCCCGGTTATCGTCCGGCAGATACAAGCAGACCTTGGGAAACTCTTGATGCTCGAAGTGATATCTACAGTAAGGACGGATTAACATTTATTCGATATGCAGCAGGCGACGGCACACGCCACAGTCCCGGTGTTGACGCAAGGCGTCAGTATAGCGTGCTGAATGGTGTTACAACAATCGCCGAAGGTGCGTTTAAGAACAGCAGTACTCATATCAATACAATCAACCTGCCGAATACTGTTACAACTATTGGCGATGACGCGTTTAACTATTGCCTTAATTTAAGGACAATCAATATCCCGTCCTCAGTTACTTCAATCGGCGATAACGCGTTTATGAACTGCAGAAGCTTACCTAATATCGATGTTTACGGTTCATTGGGAGATAAAATATTCTGGGGCTGCATAAAGCTCAGTGAGATAAATATTAAAGGCAGCGGAAATTATACAATCGGTTCTCAGGCATTCTCAAGATGCAACAGCTTGAATTTTGTTACCGATGAAAATGATTCAATAACAGATATCGGAGCTAACGCTTTTGAGTATTGTGCGAATCTTTCGGTTATAGAAGGCGCCGGAATTGTAGATAAGATTAAGAATAATAATCTTATTTCTACCGAATTAATTCCGGAAGCAAAAAGGTTTATTACTAAAGATAACCGTAAGTTTATTGTTAGCGACGGAGTAATGAAAAAGGAATCTGACGGAAATTCATTCGGAATTCCTTCTGCTATGCCGTACGCGAATATCGTAACACTCGGTATTCAAAAGAAAAATAATGATTCTATCCGTTTCATTACCGCGATAAATTCCGACTTACTAAAGGATAATCAGATTGCAGAGTACGGTTATCTCCTCGGAAAGTATCAAGCGGCTTCCATTGATGATGATACCGTTCATATGATACGCGGAAAAATGGATCTTATTAATTACGATACTTCAGGAGTTTATAAAACCGAATTAAAAGGAACCGATAACGGTCTTTGCTCTGATTACGGTACATATAGCGCAAATACAAAATATAAATATGTTACTGTAGCAATTGAGGGAATTGATGATCTGACAAATATTATTTTCACAAGGTTCTATATAAAAACATCTGATAATAAGATATTCTATTCCGACTACCAGACAGAAGAGAGTCAGACTGTAAAGGTTTTGCAGTATCAGACTGATGAATACGGTAATCAGATTTATGATGAGAATGGTTTGCCGTTAACCGAGGAAGCCGATACAGAGTATCAGGAAACAGTTTACAACAAATACAAAGGTTGTGCAGTTCAACCCGGAAAGTTCTTTACTTAAGGAGGAAATGCTATGAAAAAATTATATATTTCTCCTTCAATTACTGTTGAAGAGCTGTTCAAGGCAGATGTGCTGCTTGATTCTCCTCCTACCGTTGATCCAAATCAGGATAATGGTTCTGTGGGCAATGATACCCTTACGAATTATTTTGTTAATCAATTATTCGGTTCATAAAATCCAATTAAACGAAGCGCGGAAGCTATTTCCGCGCTTCTGTTCGTTTATTGTTAATTTAAAACTATATAAAAAAGCCACCATTTGGTGACTTTTGTTTTGGTGGAGATAAGGTACGTTTATTTATATGAGAAAAGTTAATCTCGCTTGTTATGTTCACGTTTTTCAGAAAACTCCGATAAACGCTCCTCACTAAAAACGCTCCACAGGCTACTTCTCATAAAGATACTTTGGAGAAGGAAACAAAACGATTGGGAGCTTAGAAGAATACCGCGTGGACGTAAGTCTGCGCGGTGTTTTTTTGCTTTTAACACTGATTTTAATAACTGCGATTCATATAGCTTAAATATGAAAACCCGTAGAATCGAATAGAAATTGTTTCAATGAGCCATAGCACGTTGCAGAAAAATCAAACGGCTACAGAGGCAAATATGCAAAAACACCTACTACATATTGTGGTTTATATCATTAAATAGCACAATATATAGTAGGTATTTTTATACTCTTTTTCAGTAAATTTTTTAGAGTGAATAAAAACAAAACGGAACAGCACAGTAAACAGCCTGACTAAGGCTGAAATAATGCACAAAATATTGTTTTCGGAAGTGTGGTCAAAAACCGCCTTAATCTACCACTTTAGCTTCCTCAAAAAATGAGTCGCAAAATAAAGACAAGGTGTTTTAGTTTGGAAAGAGTTAATACGCTAAAACAAAGAAAGAAAAAATGTTTGGTGGGTGCGGTGGAAATGCTGATTTTGCTATCAATCTGCACAAATTAAGCGAGGGGATTTTGTAAACAATGCCAATCGGATTATTCTTTTAAGTGAATTAAAAATTGTGAATTTTATAGTATAATTCAATATGTATTTTTATTTCTATTATTATGTATTATGCGAAAAGGGGTTGACAGATATGACAAGAAGTGCGAAAATAGGTCTATCTATCTATCTATCTATCTATCTATCTATCTATCTATCTATCTATCAGAGCATAATTCTGCCC
>CAJOFK010000082.1 GCA_905234015.1 uncultured Ruminococcus sp. | reverse complement strand
TGGTGCGGTATTTTTCTTCGGTTTAGCCACTTTAGGTTTACGTCCTTTCTTTTTGGGACGAAGCGCATCGGGTCCGGCTATTCGGTAATCGTTTACCCACTTTGTTATTATGGATGGGTTGTTTATACCAACTGTTATAGCTAATTCCTGATACGATACTTCCGTTGTTAAGTACAATTCTACCACATGCAGTTTAAATTCGAAAGAGTATTTTTTGTTTTCGCGAGAACGTTTTAGTCCTTCATCACCAAATTCTTTGTATGCAGCTACCCATATACGTAACTGCTTTTTATCCGGTATACCATTTTGCTTGGCTATGTACTCATAACTCCCTTTTCCTGATAGATATTCTCTAACTACCCTTTTCTTGAATTTGAATTCGTATTTTACCATGAAAAAAACGACCTCCGAAAATTAGATTTTTGGTCTAACTTTCGGGGGTCGGGTCATGAACCGGGGGTTTATTTCCACACCTAAAGGCACCAAATATAAGCCGCGACTTGAAAAAGCCGCGGCTTATTTGATAAAAAAGCTGATATTCTTCATGATTCCGTTTTGAAATTAAACAATAAAACTATCTGTTGATTTATGGAGAGAAATAATACCATTATCTATAAACAACAATAAAAATCGTAGTTTTATACAGAATAACACAAAGATTTTCTTATATTTGGTGATAGTTGAATTGTTCATATGATTATGATATAATCATACTGAAAATGATATCAAATGTTTATCTTAGATCATATCTGTACAAAGAAATCTTTTTGATATAAACTTAAGATAAAGAAACTGATTTATTGTCCGGTATTGAAGAAATACAGTAATAAACTAGATTGTATTATAGACTATAAAATCGCAGCAATAAGCAACGTGATCTTTGTATGTATTATGTGCATTCTTTTTGAGTAGTATTGAACACGGATAAAAAACATATACGTCAAAATTAATGGTTTAGCAGTATTGTCACAAATAGTTTTTATCTATTTATAACGTTATAAACCCAACATAGAAAGGAAAATTATATGATTAAGTGTAAAAAGGACTTGATAAAATATTTAAACGAAGACAGAATTGCTTTACACATAGAAAGAACTCGGCCGAGAATCTTTAGCGATGAGATTTGGCGTTATGAGATTATTCTAAGGAAGCATGAATATTGGTTTAATTGCGGATCCGGTATTTTTGGTAGACTTATAAAGAAATGGTATGCTATTAGGCACCATCGAATGAGCGTGAAGCTCGGACTACAGATTCCCATTAATGTATGTGACTATGGTTTGCGTATTAATCACTATGGTTTATTAGTAATTAGTTCAGAAGCAAAAATAGGGAAGTATTTTAATGTGCATCAAGGATGCAACATTGGTGTAAATAAATGTGAAACGGATGCTCCTGTCATTGGTGATAAGGTTTTTTTTGGTCCAGGAGTTAAGATATTCGGTCGCATTAATATTGCCGATAATGTTGCGGTCTCAGCAGGATCAGTTGTTACACATTCATGCAATATATCAAATGTGACTTTGGGTGGTGTGCCTGCAAAGATAATTAATCCAAACAGAGGCAATCCTTTTTCAATATCCAATTTATGATGGTATAAAAGATATCAGGGATATTCTATAGCTTTTGTAACAAGAAGTGTTATGTCAATTGCTGGGACAAATGTTACCAACGAAAGTGTATAAGCGATAGTCTTGGATAAAACTTGCGGTGTTCTAAAAAAATACTGCTATCAGGGAAAGACCTTTGTTAGTTTCCAAATTACAGAAATAAAAAATATCGCCTACAACGAACAAATTGTTGTGATATAGTTAAATGAATGCGTTATCGTTATTATATTGGAGGAAAGAGCCTGATTGGCTAAGTATTTTATGAAGGCGATAATATAAAGAAAAAATGTGCTAATGTCTATGCAAAACAATTAGAGACTGCTCTAGAATAAAAGCCGCGACTTGAAAAAGCCGCGGCTTATTTGGTAAAGAAGCTGATATGAAAGTTTTAAGGCTTGTTCTACTGCATAAAGCGGAAAGATTCATATAAAATTTTCAGTATAAAAATACCCAAATCGACATATTCTTCCCAAACGTCAAACATTATTGACTTTAGTCGGATTTTGTAGTACAATATATAGGATTATTATGAGTAATAATGTCGAAGTGTGCTTGGACGCATAGTGGAGGATTTTTATGTACGCAAAATATTTCAAGCGGGCGCTTGATTTTGTGATGTCGTTTTTCGTATTGGTACTCTTTTTTTGGCTGTACCTTATAATTGCGATAGCGATAAAAATTGAAGATCCACACGGAACCGTTCTTTTTAAGCAGGAACGTCTCGGCAAGGACGGAAAGGTGTACTATATGTACAAATTCCGTTCAATGAAAATGAATTCCGAGCATACGGGTTCCGGGGTTTATTCGGACGATAACGACAATCGCATTACAAAGGTAGGAAAAATATTAAGAAAGCTCAGTTTTGATGAGCTTCCGCAGTTTTTTAACATTTTAAAAGGCGATATGGCGCTTATTGGTTTTCGCAGTCCGCTTACATATCATCCGTGGACTTGGGACGAGTATACCGATGAGCAGAAAAAAATGTTTAAAATGCGTCCCGGAATGACAGGCTGGGCGCAGGTTAACGGAAGGCGTACCGTTGAGTGGAATCACCGCATTGAGTTAAATGTATGGTATGCCGAACATTGCACCTTCCCGCTTGATGTTAAAATATTTTTCCTTACAATATTTAAGGTTTTCAGAAACGATGATAACGAAAATCTCGGCGAAACGGTAAAAACGGGAGAGAATAAGTAATGGCGCTTAAATTAATGTACATAACCAATAATCCCGATGTTGCGAAAATCGCCGAGGAATCAGGCGTTGATCGTATATTTGTCGATATGGAATATATAGGCAAGGGCGAACGCCAGGGCGGAATGGATACCGTACAGAGCTCGCACACGGTTGAGGATATTCGCAAGGTTAAAGCAGCGCTGAGAAGCGCGGAAGTGCTCGTCAGAATTAATCCGCTTCATCATGCGTACAAGGGAATAACAGGCAGTCAGGAAGAAATCAACGCCGTTATTGATGCCGGTGCGGATGTAATTATGCTTCCTTATTTTACCACGGTAAAAGAAGTTAAGGAATTTATCCGGCTGGTCGGCGGTAGGGCAAAAACTCTTCCGCTTATCGAGTCGAAACGCAGCGTTGAGTTAATAGATAAGATTCTCAATGTTGACGGAATAGACGAACTTTTTATAGGCCTTAACGACCTTTCGATTGATTACAATAAAAAGTTTATGTTTGAGCTTTTATCTGACGGAACCGTCGAGAAACTGTGTCTGAAATTCAGACTAAAAGGTATTCCTTACGGATTCGGCGGGATTGCAGCTCTCGGCAAGGGCCTGCTTCCTTCCGAGTACATTATCCGCGAGCATTACCGTCTAGGCAGTACCTGTGCGATACTCAGCCGCAGTTTTTGTAACGCAAACCACTTTACCGACCTCGAGGCTATCAGAAATATTTTTGAGAACGGCATGCAAGGCATTCGTTATTTTGAAAAAGAGTGCGAGGAACGTATCGGATATTTCAGAGAGAACGAAAAAGCCATTGCCGAGAAAATTCAGGCAATCGTTGAGAATATTTAAATTAGTTTTTTATGATTTTTTTTATAACATGTCTTAGAGCGTTAGCTGCAATAGTAATCACAAATTCACATTATACCGGTGTTTATCCTACAGACCTTATCGCAAACGGCGGTTTGTTGGGAGATATAGTATTCTTCGCGGTGTCCGGCTATTGCTTATTTAACGTAAAAGGCAGTTTCCCTAAATGGTACGGAAAGAGAATATACAGAATTTATCCGCCGGTTATTATTATAACCACAATATATTTAGTTACCGGTGCGTATGATTTGAATAAGTTTTCTTTTTTAGGTTGGTTTATTTATCCGACAAATTATCATTTTATCGGTTCGATAATTTTTCTCTATATTCTGTACTATATAGTGATGAAGGTGCAAGTTTTACGCAACCATCTGGAACTTGTAATGTTTGGGGTATTTATCGTATGGTTATCGATTTATATTTTTGTATACGATAAATCTTATTATCACATTGATAATGTATATGAGTATATAATAAGATTTCTTTTCTTCGAAAGTATGCTGTTGGGAGCATGGTTCCGAAAAGAGGATAAAAAATTCAGAAATACCAAGCATAAAGTTTTATTATTTCTGGCTTCCGTAGTAACCGCTTCGGTATATTTTGCCAGTAAAATACTTTTTGTGCGTTTTGAAAAAATCGCATTTTTGCAGATACTAAATCCTATTGCAATATTTATTACTCTGTTTTTTGTTTTTGCGTTTTTCAGTTCCGTAGACTCAAAATTGGAGCAGCTTCCGAAAGCGCTTAAGGCGATTATTAAGTTTTTGTCCGATATTACTTTAGAAATATATGTTGTACAGGTTCCGATAATTGCGTTTATTAAGCCGATAGGTCATTTTCCTTTGAATTGGCTTGCGATAACGGTATCGATAGTTGTAAGCGCGTGGCTGCTTCACGAGGTGTGTAAGCTGTTTTACAAAGCATGTGCAAGTTTGGCAGGACTTTTCAAAAGACTTAGGATGATAGACGAATGAATCTGTTAATCACAGGAGCTTGGGCTCAGGCAAAAGAAAATATTGCAAAGCTTGAAAAATTCGGACATACTGTACGTTTTATGCAGTTTGAGAAGGACGAGCTTCCTTGCGGTTATGCTTGGGTTGAAGGTGTAATATGTAACGGCTTGTTTCTTCACCACAATATAGAAAAATTCATTAATTTAAGATATATTCAGCTAACTTCGGCGGGATTTGACAGAGTCCCGATGGATTATGTTGAAGCTAATAACATCGAAATTCACAATGCGCGCGGAGTTTACAGTATACCTATGGCAGAGTTTGCCATAGCTGGAGTGCTTCAGCTTTATAAGCAGACGGCTTTTTTCAGGGAGAATCAGAAAAAACATATTTGGGAAAAGCACAGAGGACTGCTCGAACTCAGCGGCAAAAACGTACTGATTATCGGTTGCGGAAGCGTCGGTAACGAGTGCGCTAAGCGTTTTAAAGCGTTTGACTGCAGTGTTTACGGCGTTGACCTATATCCGAGAGAGGATTCTTTATACAGCAAGATGTTACCTCTTGAAAAACTTGACGATCTTTTGACGGATGCGGATATTGTTGTACTTACCCTGCCTTTAACGAAACAAACAAGACATCTTATTGATAAAAAAAAGCTGGACGTCATAAAGCGCGGCGCA
>CAJOFK010000081.1 GCA_905234015.1 uncultured Ruminococcus sp. | reverse complement strand
TACGCTAAGAAAAACGGGTTTAAATTTGTAGTTATAAAATAAAAATGAACGGTCGGGATTTGCTCCCGGCCGTTTGCTGCGTTTAATCCCGAGGTTTTAGTCTGCGGGTTAGTTTTCCATTTGCTTTCCTAAAAATTCCGCGGCGCTTTGAGCGAGCTTAAGCTCTGTGTCCGAGGGATTGCGGTTGTTCTCGCTTTTAAGCATAACTACCGCCCCGGCGATATCTCCCGCCGCGATAATCGGATAAATAACCGCGGCGGTGTGCTCGAGCCCCTCAACCGGCCTTACGTCCGTGACGGAGCTGTTCGAGGACTGGTAGCTTTTTCGGTTTTCCATATAATTCTCGAGCACCGGGGTAATCCTACGCTCAAGAAACTCGCGCTTCGATACTCCCGACGCCGCGATAACGTGGTCGCGGTCGCATATAATAGTAGGCAGACTGCTGATTCTAGACAGCACGTCCGCGTACTGAGCGGCAAAATTCGACATCTCCCCGACAGGCGAGTATTTTTTAAAAATAACCTCCCCGTCCGTAGCGGTGTATATCTCCAGCGGGTCTCCCTCGCGGATTCGTAGAGTTCTGCGGATTTCCTTGGGGATAACGACTCTGCCGAGGTCGTCAATTCTCCGCACAATTCCTGTTGCTTTCATAAATTATCTCCCTTATCTATTTAATAAAATGCTGTTTTTTATCGCCTGATTATCTTTTGCAAATTCAGGCAGAAAATTCAAATAATTAAATGGAAGATTTTGTTTTGTGATAAAGATTGGCAAAGGGAAGGATTGGATTTACAAAAATAAAAATTTATGTTATCATCTTTATATTGTTTAAAATGAACGGAAGAGCAGTATGAAGAAATTTTTTGAAATATCAATATCGCTTTTGCTGACCGTGGCTTTAGCGTGGTCGGCGGTTTTTTGCGCCTTCGCGCAGGATGGCGAGGATAATAGCGCGCAGGATGAAAACGCTTCAATTGCAGAAACGGCACAGAATACAGTCACGGTTTCGGCCGACGAAATTGACGAGCTGTCGTTCTCAACCGCGGTGCAAAAGGCGCTTGATACCGCGCGTGAAAATGAGGATGAAAATACTATAACCTGCGTTAAGATTGAGCCGGGAGCGTATGAGCTTAAAAAAGCCCTCCGTATCTACGGCAATACCGCTCTCAGCCTTTACGGCGTAACCGTAAACAAGGCGGCGGGAGCCTCCGGGAATATGCTGAGAATCGGCAGCGAGGATTCCGTAAACAAGGGCGTAACGGGCTATTACTATAAGAATATTGCTGTTGAGGGCGGAGTTTTTGACGCCTCATTAACAAGCAGTACAATGATAAAAGCAGCTCACGCTGAAAACTTCTCTATGACCGACGTTACGCTGCAAAATCTTACAAATGCCCATATGATGGAGGTCGCGGGAGTTGACGGCTTTACGCTTAAAAACTGCGCGTTCAGAAATCAGATAGTCGACCGCGAGACGAGCGACGAGATCTGCTATGAAGCCGTGCAGCTCGACGTGCTTAAAAACGGGCATATTGTAAAATGCCGCAGCGAGGATATCCCGATGAAAAACGTCCTCGTGGATAAATGTGAGTTTGAAAACTGTCCGCGCGGAATCGGCGCTCATACCGCGATTATGAATAACCCGTTTAAAAATATCGTGATTAAAAACAGTTCGTTTATAAATATGACCAGCGCGGCAATTCAGGCGATGTACTGGTCGGACTTAACGATAAGCGGTAACTATATCGACACCGCGCCGCGCGCGATTGCGCTTTACGCTACGGGTACTAACGGCAAGGGAATGTTTTTGCCGAGCGTTATCGCCGAGGAGGGCGGTACCGAAGCTCACGCGGGCGACGAGTATAATAAGCCCTCCGATTCAAAAACCGTTATCGAAAGCAATATTATTAAAAATTGCGGAACGGTTAAGGATCCGCTCGGAAATTACGGCGCGGCGGCTATATCGGTTCTCGGTTATAATCTTACCGAGGTTTACGAAAAAGGGAAAAAAGACAGCGCGGGACTTCCTGTGGGTAATTACTACTTAAGCGGAATTACTATCCGGAATAACTATGTCGATATGAAGGGCACCGCTTGCAGGCTTGAAAACGTTGAAAACGCCGAGGTGTGCTCAAACGTCCTGTACTGCGGAGATAACCTTTTCCGCGATACTACCGATTATAACGGAATAAGCGCGCGCTACGGCACAACCCTTACGCGTGTGAATAACAACTATATTAAAAACGCCGAGGAATACGGAATACGCGTGGGCAAGGACTGCTCTGCGGACGAGGTTATCGGCAATACAATAGATACCGTAGAAACTCACGGAATTATTGTCAACCAGGCTCCCGTAGGTACGGTGTGCGATAATATAATCCGAAACTGCAGCAGCAAAGGAATCCGTATAACCGAGGGCTCTGCGGTTAAAAACCCGGTTGAGCGCAACAGGATTTTTTCTACTCCGGTAGGATTGCAGCTCGCTAAGGAAACGCTGACATTTTTAAATTGTAATACGTTCTGCTGCCCGACTCCGGCGCAGTATACGAAAAAAGCGTATTTAAGAAATTACGGAAATAATTTTACTTCATCAGCTGACGCAAGCGCGGTTTATACCGACGTAAGTAAAATTGAAATTTCCGAGGGCCGGAGCTTTAAGCTCAGTACGTTCACAACTCCGATTAACTGCGATACCGAGCTCGTTTACTCATCTTCGGATGAAAGCGTTGCCGCGGTAACGGAAGGCGGGCTTATAACCGCCCGTAAGTCCGGAACGGCAGAAATTACCGTAACGACCTCTAACGGAAAAACCGCCGCTGTAACCGTTACGGTAAGCGCGGATTTCGGCGAAACTAAAACAACCGCAGGCGAAAAATTTTCCGCCGTTAATTCGGTTTATAACGATACCAAGGGCGTTTATGTCGGCTGGAATAAGGTAGACGGCGCGGTTAAATACCGTGTTTTAAGGAAAAACGGCGGCGATTGGACGACTGTTTCGGAGGTTAATTCGCTTTCTTATATTGACTCAAAAGTAACCTCGGGAACTGAGTATTCCTACACGGTGCGCGCGATGACGGCGGACGGCAGCTTTATCGGCTCTTACGATACGACGGGCTGTATGATTAAATATATTGCCGCGCCGGACGTGAAGTTCACGCCCTCGGGAAGCTCCGTGAAGCTGAGCTGGAACGCTGTTGCCGGAGCGGATTTATATAAGGTGTTTTATAAAACGGCTGAAACGGACTGGAAATCGCTCGGTCACTCTGAGAACACCGCAAAAACCTTCTCGCCGATAACTCCGGGTAAATTGTACTCGTTCTTAGTTGTAAGCCTCGACAGCGAGCTCAACGCGCTTAACTGCTCAATCGCGGCGCGCGATTATAAATATCTTTATAAGCCTGTTCTTGAAACAGCGGTAAAGGATAAAAAAATAAAGCTCACCTGGAGCAAGGTAAGAGGAGCTAAAAACTACGTCCTTATGGTATTAAAGCTGAACGAGGAAAACGCGAAGTGGAAAATTCTCGCGACTACCGCTAAAACTGCGCTTACCCGTAACGGCGGTTACGGAAAGACCTATAAATTCAAGGTCAAGTGCATAGACGATACTTCGAAATTCTCAAGCGCGTATTCCGACGTAAGCAAAGTCAAAATTAAAAAGCCTGTAGTAAAGGCTAAGAAAAAAGCAAAAAAGAAGATTTAACTTTAAAGGCGGACTTTTATAAGTCCGTCTTTTTACTAAGTAAAAAACATTTTATATTGCCCGCTTAGTTGCGCCCTGCGTGCGCACAAGCGATGGCTGAAGAAAACGCACGCACTTAGGTGCGCACGCTTTCTTGAAACAAAAAACTCAGTAAAAATGCGGATGTAAAAGGATTTTGACGTAAAAATCAGCGGTCTGAGGCGATATTGATATTGACTTATTTTTACGGCAGCGGTATCATTGAATTGTAATTAATTTACGCATTACTTCAAAGGCAATTCAGGAGTAAACTATGGATATAGGAATCAGATTAAAGCTCGCGCGCCAACGTGCAGGATATACTCAGCAGCAGGCAGCCGAGGCGCTGAAAATCAGCCGCCAGACGATGTCTAACTGGGAGAATAACAAAACCTACCCCGAGCTCTCTCACGTTATCAGTATGAGCGATATGTACAACCTCAGTCTTGACGAGCTGCTTCGGGAGAATACCGACTACGTCAGGTACATTAAGGAAAGTACCGAAAAACGGAAAATCAAGTTCCGCCCCTCAATACTGATAGAGGTCGTGCTGTTTTTCGTAATTTGGGGAATAATTCTCGCGACGTATTATATCAATCCGCCTGCCGACCGCGATATGCAGGAATACGCTATACGCGTTTATACTATGGTTTTTCCGCCGTATATATTCCTGTTTTCAACAATAGTCGGAATCGACAGGCATTGGGGACGGTTTAAGTGGGTGCTGCTGCCGGTGTTCGCGTATTCGGTATGCTTTATGGATTACTGCACCTTTAATACGGGCTCGCTGTTTACGGGCGGCGACGTATTTCTCGGGCTGGCGTTCGAGTTTCTGCCGTTCTTTATGATAGCGTTTATCGGTATTTCTACCGGAATAATATTAAGAGGTCTTTTTGAAAACTTAAAGTCGAGGAAGAAAAATGGAACTTCACGAAAAGCTTAAAAGTGCAAGAGTCGAAAGCGGCGTGTCCCAGAAAGAGGCGGCGGATAAAATCGGCGTAAGCCGTCAGACGCTCTCAAGCTGGGAAACGGGAAAAACCTATCCCGATATCGCGAGCCTTATAAGTCTCAGCGACCTTTACCGCGTAAGCATTGACGCGCTTTTAAAGGAGGATAAAGCCGACTCCGCCTACGTTGCCTATATCGATAAGGCAATCGGAGTAATAAAGAATAAACAGAGGATATATAAAGCTCTCGAAATTGGCGGTTTTCTGCTGCTTCTTATCATATATGTAGTTCTCTATCTCATTGAGGGCTCCTCCTCCGAATCCGGTACGGAAAGCGTGCTCGCGATGCACTCGTTCCTTATCCCGAGCGTAATCGTAATACTCTCGCTTTTAATCGGAATCGACGACGCATGGGGCGAGAAACGCTGGTTTTTAATTCTGTTTTTCGGAGCGTCGTTCTGCTTCGC
>CAJOFK010000080.1 GCA_905234015.1 uncultured Ruminococcus sp. | reverse complement strand
GTATTTTTCGGGCGAGGTAATAGACGTTGACGCGTATACCGGAGGCTTTAATCTTATAATAGCCTGGGCTACCGGCAGGCTTGCCGGAGAAAGCGCAGCGGAAGGAGCTCCCAATAATAGAAGAACGTGAGGAAGGGGATTCTTCGACTAAATCGCCAAGGCGATTTTGCCTGCGGCACCGCTCAGAATGACAATTATAAACAGGAGGAAAAATTATGTCAATCGCAATTGCAATCGACGGTCCCGCAGGAGCGGGCAAAAGCACAATTTCAAAATCCGCGGCAAAACAGCTCGGATTCATCTATATTGATACGGGCGCGCTGTACCGCACGGTAGGTTTAGCAGCGTCAAGAGCCGGCGTTGAGCCTGTTGAAGGTAAGGAGGTAGACGATCTTCTCTCTAAAATCACGGTTGAGCTCACCTTTAACGATAAGGGCGAGCAGGTCGTACTCCTTGATAAGGAGGACGTTTCCGGTTTAATCCGCACTCCCGAGGCTTCAATGATGGCTTCTAAAATTTCCGCCATTCCTTCGGTACGCGCATATCTTCTCGACCTCCAGCGCGATATGGCTAAGAAGAACAACGTTATTATGGACGGCAGAGATATCGGCACCGTAATTCTCCCCGACGCCAAGGTTAAAATTTTCCTTACCGCCTCACCCGAGGCAAGAGCCGAGCGCCGCTATAAGGAGCTTGTTGAAAAGGGAATGGACGTTAAGTACGAGGATATCCTTGAGGATGTTAAAACCCGTGACTATAACGATATGCACCGTGAAATCGCTCCGCTTAAGCAGGCGGACGACGCAATACTTGCCGATACTACCGAGATTGATTTACAGGGAAGTATCGATTTAATTGTCAAGATTATTAAGGAGAACAGCTAATGGCACAGTCAAAGGCTTTTTACGCTTTCGGTCGCGCTGTATGCGCCCCGATTATGAAGCTTTGTTACCGGTATAAGATTATTAACAAGGCTAATATTCCCGACGACGGAAAGGGCTATATTATTGCCTCGAACCACCTTTCGTTTTCCGACCCCGTACTTCTCGGGCTCGGTCAGAAGCGCAGGCTTAACTTTATGGCTAAGGACGAGCTTTTTAAGAATAAATTCTTTGCTTTTATTATCCGTCACTTAGGCGCGTTCCCGGTTAAGCGAGGCGCGGGCGACGGCAAGGCGATTAAAAACGGCGAGGATATTATAAACGAGGGCAACCTGATGACGATATTCATCGAGGGCGGAAGAAGCAAGACAGGCGAGCTTATGCGCCCGAGAAGCGGATTTGCCGTAATCGCTCAGCAGACCGGCGCTCCCGTTGTACCCGCGTGTATCACGAAGCTCGGTAAAGGAAAATTTGCTAAAACAATTATTCACTTCTCCGAGCCGATTACCGTAAAAGAGCTCGGGCTCGACTCAATCGACCGCCGCGCGCTTAAAAACGCCGGCAAGATTGTTATGGGTAAAATTAAGGAAATGAGAGAACAGGATTTAAATGAGTATTCACGTAGCTGAAACGGCGGGCTTCTGCTTCGGAGTTAACCGCGCGGTAGATATCGTTTACGATATGCTCGATAAGGGCGAGAGAGTATGCACCCTAGGCCCGATTATCCACAATATGGAGATGGTCTCCGAGCTCGAGAGCAGAGGATGTATGGCGGTTGATAAGCCCGAGGACTGTCCCGCGGATACAACCCTCGTTATCCGCTCGCACGGTGTAAGCAAGAGCGTTATGGACGAGATAAACGGGCTGGGGCTAAAGTGCGTTGACGCAACCTGTCCGTTCGTTAAAAAAATTCATAAGATTGTTACCGAAGCGGGTGAGAGCGGGATTCCCGTTTTAATCGCCGGCAACAAAAACCACCCCGAGGTTCAGGGAATTATCGGTCACTGCGGCTCCGACTGCTACACCTTCAACAGCGAGGAGGAGCTTGTCGCTTTAACCTCTAATATTCCAATAAAGAATAATGACAGCGTATTTGTAGTAGCTCAGACTACTTTTTCCAAAAAAGAATGGAAAAAATGTTTAAAAATCGTAAAAAAGGTCTATACAAATGCGAAAATTTTTGATACAATATGTAAGGCTACATCTGAACGTCAAAAAGAAGCAGATCTAATTTCCGGCAATTCTGATTTAATGATTGTTATCGGCGACCGCCACAGCTCGAATACGGCTAAGCTGTACGATATCTGTAAAAGCAGGTGCGCTGATACCTTTTTAATTGAAACTGCGAAAGAGCTTGATAAAGATCTCGTTAGTAAATCTCGTTCTATAGGTGTGACCGCGGGCGCCTCGACGCCTGCAAGGATTATAAAGGAGGTACTGGATACAATGAGTGAAGAAATTAAATCCAGCGAAACAGTCGCAGAGACTGAATCTTTTGAGGCGATGTTAGAAGAATCCCTCAAAAATATGAATACTAACGAGAGGGTAAAAGGCGTAGTTGTTAGCATAGCTCCTAACGAAGTTATTGTTGATGTCGGAAGAAAACAGTCAGGTTTTATTCCTGTGGACGAGCTTTCAAACGATCCTTCGGCTAAGCCCGAGGACGTTGTTAAGGTTGGCGACGAAGTAGAGCTTCTTATTATGAAGACTAACGACGTTGAGGGAACTATTATGCTCTCTAAGCGCAGAGTTGACGCTCAGAAGGGCTGGGAAGAGCTTAAGGCTTTAGCTGAGTCTAAGGAAGTTCTCACCGGTAAGGTTGCAAGCGTTGTTAAGGGCGGCGTAATCGTAATTTATAACGATAACCGCGTATTTATTCCTGCTTCTCAGGCTACTGCTTCAAGAAACGACAGTCTTGAGGATTTAGTAGGTCAGGAAGTTCAGTTTAAGTTAATTGAAGCGTCCCAGCGCGGACGTATGAAGAGAATCGTAGGTTCAATCCGTGCGGTACTCCGTGAGCAGAGAGCTGCTCAGAGAGCTACTTTCTGGGAGACCTGCGAGGTTGGTAAGCATTATAAGGGCGTTGTTAAGTCAATCACAAGCTACGGCGCGTTTGTTGACTTAGGCGGCGTGTTCGGAATGATTCATATTTCCGAGCTTTCCTGGACTCATATAAAGAACCCGTCCGAGGTTGTTAATATCGGCGACGAGGTTGACGTATACGTTAAGGATATCAACGAGGAAACTAAGAAGATTTCTCTCGGCTATAAGGATCCCGACGCTAATCCGTGGGAAATCCTCCGCCGTGACTTCCCGGTTGACACAGTTGTTGACGCTACAATCGTAGGCCTTACAACCTTCGGCGCATTCGCGAGAGTTATCCCCGGTATCGACGGACTTATCCATATTTCTCAGATTGCTAATAAGAGAATCGAGAAGCCCGAGGATGTTCTTAAGGTTGGCGAAACAGTTAAGGCTAAGATTATCGCTATCGACTTCGATAAGAAGAGAGTAAGCCTTTCAATCCGTGCTTTACTTCCCGTAGAAGAGCCCGCTGAGGCTGAGGAAGAGGCTGAGGCTTCCGGCGAGGACGAGGTAGTTGCTTCTACCGAAACTCCCGTTGTTGAGGAAAAGACCGAGGCTGACGAGGTTATGGAAAAGGTTGAAGAAGTTAAAGAAAAGGTAGAAGCGGTTAAGGAAGAAGTAAAGGAAAAAGTAGAAGAAGCTAAGGTTAAGGTTGAAGAAGCAAAAGCTAAGATTAAGGATCAGGTTGAAAAGGTAAAGGAAGCTGTTGAAGAGGCTAAGGCTGAGGTAGCAGCTGAGGAGGCTGCTAAGGAAGCTCCCGCAGTTGAGGAGAATGCCGAAGAAGCTCCTGCCGAGGAAGAATAATTTAATATAATTAAGGTCGGGAAGAAATTCCCGACCTTTTTTGCTTTATAAGAAACTGCGTTCCTTATAAAGTAAAAAAATTTTATATTGCCCGCTCAGTTGCGCCCTGCGTGCGCATGTAGCGTTGCGACCGCCGCCTGTGGCGGATGAAGGGAGCAAAAGCGCTCGCCAAAATAAGGAGTATCGCGA
>CAJOFK010000079.1 GCA_905234015.1 uncultured Ruminococcus sp. | reverse complement strand
CGGTACGTCTTTATTTTGCATTAGAATTATTTCTTTTTCATCTGATTCTTAAAACACTTCTTATCAAACTCAGGGTTAAAGGCGTAGAAGTTTTTACTGTCGAGCTTATCTGTTAAAATGCGTAAGTTCTCGCCGAAGCGCTGGTAATGCACAACCTCACGCTGTCTTAAAAATCTGATAGCGTCCTTAACGTCCGGGTCGTCTGCAAATCTTAAAATATTGTCGTAAGTCGTGCGCGCTTTTTGCTCAGCGGCTAAGTCCTCGTGTAAATCTGTTATAGCGTCGCCCTTGGAGGCTAGAGCTGCGGCGTTAAAGGGTACTCCCGAGGCTGACTGCGGATATATTCCGAGGGTATGGTCAACGAAGTAATCCCCGAAGCCTGCTTCCTTAATTTCTTTTTCGCTTAAGCCTTTCGTAAGCTGATAGAGGATAGTGCCGACCATTTCAAGGTGCCCGAGTTCTTCTGTCCCGATATCAGTTAAGGTTGCTTTTAATTCGGGCAGGGGCATTGTGTAGCGCTGGCTTAAATATCTCAGCGCCGCGCCAAGCTCACCATCGGCGCCGCCGAACTGGCTCATTATCATTTTTGCGAGCTTTGGGTTTGGAGTTTTGATATTTACCGGATACTGCAGTTTCTTTTCGTATACAAACATTATTTATCCTCCTCGTTTTCCCACGGCCACGGAGATTTCACCCAGCACCAGCGGTTACTTGAGCTCTCATTTACCGTGAGCGGACCGTACATATCTTCATACTTTTTCTTAAGCGGAGCGTATTCATCCTCAAGCTCCTTAATTTTCATAAGCGTTTTTTCGTCACCGGGATGAGTGTCGAGGTATAGCCTTAAATCATGAATAGTAAACTGGTAGGACGATATTTTCTTAATCAAAATTTCTCTGTCAGTCATCTTTACCTCCGAGGCACTTTGAGCCGAAGAAGGGTTTATCAAGCACCGGGTATGCTGTACCTGATTCGAGAGCCTGAGCCGGTTTGTATATTTTTGAGTCGTATTGCTGAAACGGCACATACGCCATTGCTTCTACTGTTTTATCGGGAAGCGGAGTAAGTCCGTAGCTTTCCATTACGGAGTTAATTATATCCAAAATTCATTCTCCTATATACATAATCAATACTTACGTATTCGATATATACTATGTCGGATGTGATAATTTGTCCTCGTTTTTTTCAGTTTTGTTTCATACTTATTTCATATAGTTTTCACTTAAGGGCATTACTATAATGTTACACTACTTAATAAAAATTAAGTTTGGAGGAAAAAGATATGAATAATAATCCGTATGAACCCTATGAAAACAACTATAATCCTGCTGATAATACTACTCCCGAACAGCCTAAGGCTGAAGTCGAGAATATAAACTCGTCGGTTAATCCCGAGGATACCGAGCATATTACCGCAGCTCCCGATTATACTCCCGACGAATATTATCAGAAACACTACGCCAATCAGTCGGCAGCTTCCGACGGCTACGCTCAGTACGGCGAGGATTACTATAAGAATAATCAGAATTACAACAGTAACCCTCAGTACGACTCCTATGCTTCTTCGCAGCCTCAGCAGCAGAGCTACACCTCATCCTACAACAGCTCGGCTTACAGGTCTCAGGCTCCTCAGAGAGCTGCTAAACCTAAGAAAGAAAAGAAGCAGGTTACGAGAGGTACGGTTGCCGTAGCGATGATAGTAAGTATCTTATGCTCGACCGTTCTCGGAATAGGCGGAGGTTACTTTGCCGCTAATATGGCAAATTCAGCTTCAAGCTCCGACGCGTTAAGCGTAAGCAAGTCGGATTCCGCAAGCGCTTCGTATTCTTCATCCACCTCGGCGCTCACCACTACCGAAATTGTTAAAAAGACTGCTAATTCCGTAGTAGAGATTACTACCGAGCAGGTAACGACCGGCTCATTCTCTCAGCAGTATATTCAGAAAGGCGCAGGCTCCGGTGTTATAATCTCTAAGGACGGTTATATCGTAACGAATTACCACGTTATTGAGGGTGCCTCAAAAATCAGCATTACGCTGCGTGATAAGACTGAATATACCGACGTTAAGGTAGTAGGCACATACGAAGCAGGGGATATAGCTCTCCTTAAAATTTCTCCTAAGAAAGACTTAACCTACGCTACCTTCGGCGACAGCTCAAAACTTCAGGTAGGCGACTACGCCGTAGTTATCGGAAATCCGCTCGGACAGCTCGGCGGAAGCGTAACCGACGGTATTATAAGCGCTCTAGACAGAGAGGTTACTATAGACAACGAAACTATGAACCTGCTCCAAACCAATTCCGAGATAAGCCCCGGTAACTCGGGCGGCGGACTCTTTAACGGAAACGGCGAGCTTGTCGGTATAGTAAACGCTAAGTCAAGCTCTAACTCAGCCGAGGGTATCGGCTTCGCTATCCCGATTAACGACGTTCAGGACGTACTTTCCGACCTTAAGAAGTACGGTTACGTTAAGGGACAGATTGACCTCGGAATGTCGCTGTCCGATATCAGCTCAACTGCTCAGCTGTGGATGTACGGCACTAATCAGACCGGCGTATATGTTACCGGCGTTAATTCAGGAAGCAACGCAGACAACGCAGGCTTCCGCTCCGGCGATATTATCACCAAGGTTAACGGTACCGAGGTTAAGAGCACTACGGAGCTCAACGCAATTATAAAGAAGCTTAAGGTGGGAGATACCGCAACCTTCGGAGTTTACAGGAACGGTCAGTCGGGCACTATCAAGATGAAGCTTGCCGAATATTCAAAGAGCAGCTTAACGACTGATAACTCCAATAACTCTAACGATAACGGAAATAATAACCCCTTCGATGATGACGACGAAGGCGGAAGTATTTGGGATATCTTTGATTAAGTAAATATAATAAGTGAAAAGCCCTCGGCATTGCCGGGGACTTTTTGGCATATTCGGGTAAATAACTATTGATAAATTCTTTCTGTTATGCTAATATGTTAGCGACAGGGGGTATGTTATATGAAAGTTAAGATTACATCCGACAGCACCTGCGACCTTTCGCCGGAGCTGATTAAAAAATATGATATAGATATTCTTCCGCTTTATGTATCTATGGGCGAAGATACTAAAAAGGACGGGGTAGAGGTTGTCCCCGAAGATATTTACGCTCACGTTGAAAAGACCGGCAAGCTCCCGAAGACTTCCGCTCCGAACCTTACCGATTTGGTTGAGCTTTTTGAAAAGTGGCACAACGAGGGCTACGCCGTAGTGCATTTCTCAATCAGCAGTGATTTCTCAAGCTCCTATCACAGCGCGACTATTGCCGCTGAGGAAGTGGGGGATGTTTATGTTGTTGATTCCCGCAATCTTTCCACAGGCCAGGGACTTGTAGTTCTTACCGGTGCCGATTTAGCCGCTGAGGGTAAAAGCGCCGAGGAAATTAAAGCCGAGTGCGATAAGATGACCGAAAAGGTTGAAGCCAGCTTCGTAGTAGACAGTATCGATTATCTGAGAATGGGCGGACGCTGCTCGTCTGTTGCGGCGTTAGGCGCTAATCTTCTTAAGCTTAAGCCCTGTATTGAAGTAAGGGACGGCAAGATGGTTTCCGCTAAAAAATACCGCGGAAAGATAGAAAAGGTAATTATAGACTATGTTGTTGACCGCCTTAAGGGCAGGGATGATATAGAAAAGAACAGAATTTTTATTACTCATACTAAGTGCGATAAAAAGGTTGTAAAAGAGGTTGAGGCTAAGATTAACGAACTTTATCCCGGTTTTAACGAGATTCTTGAAACAACCGCGGGCTGTACAATAACCTCGCATTGCGGTCCGAATACTCTCGGAATTCTGTTTATAAGAAAGTAATAAACAATAATATAGGTCGGGAAGACAGACAGGTATATAACCTCTGTTTCCCGACCTTATTTTTATATTGCCCGCTTAGTTGCGCCCTGCGTGCGCACAAGAGATGGCTGAAGAAAACGCACGCACTTTGGTGCGCACGCTTTCTTGCTTTATAAGAAACTGCGTTCCTTATAAAGTAAAAAAACATTTTATATTTCCCGCTCAGTTGCGCCCTGCGTGCGCATGTAGCGTTGCGACCGCCGCCTGTGGCGGATGAAGGGAGCAAAAGCGCTCGCCA
>CAJOFK010000078.1 GCA_905234015.1 uncultured Ruminococcus sp. | reverse complement strand
CCCTGCGTGCGCACGAGCGATGGATATACGAAAGCTCCGCACTTAGGTGCGCACGCTTTCTTGCTTTATAAGAAACTGCGTTCCTTATAAAGTAAAAAAATTTTATATTGCCCGCTCAGTTGCGCCCTGCGTGCGCACGAGCGATGGATATACGAAAGCTCCGCACTTAGGTGCGCACGCTTTCTTGTTTTATTTAAAGTAAATAATTCAGCTATTTTAAACCCGCCGTTAATGAACGTTTTCTTTCAATAAATGGTTTTTATACTAATTCCTGATAGAAAGTAGACTTGAATTTGCAAGGATATTTTCCGCAATACATCGTTGTCGGTATTAAAGGCGGCTTTGGCTCCCCGGGCTCCGGGGTGGCTGCGGCTGTCGGGGCTCCCGACTTATAAAGCCGCTTTAATTGCCGCTAAGAACTCGTCAAATTCCTCAAACGCGGGGAACTGCGGATAATCGTTTTTAATCTGCTCGGTAGTTTTAAAGAGGAAGCCCTGCTGAGCAATCTCAATCATACCGAGGTCGTTGTAGCTGTCGCCTGCGGCAATAATATCAAAGCCGATTGACTGAAGCGCCCTAACCGTAGAATACTTCGACTTTTCAACTCTCATTTTAAAGCCGGTAATCTCGCCGCTTTCCGCTACCTCTAAGGTGTTGCAGAACAGGGTTGGGTAGCCGAGCTTTTTCATAAGCGGAGCCGCAAACTGCGTAAATGTATCGCTGATAATAATAACCTGGGCAACAGATCTGAGCTCGTCGAGGAACTCCCTCGCGCCCTCAAGCGGGTCAATCTGAGCGATAACGTCCTGAATTTCCTTAAGGCCTAAGCCGTGCTCCTTTAATATTTTGAGTCTGTAGTTCATCAGCTTATCGTAATCGGGCTCATCCCTTGTAGTTTTCTTAAGCTCGGGAATACCCGACACTCTCGCGAAGTTTATCCAGATTTCGGGTACCAGTACGCCCTCCATATCAAGGCATACGATTTTCTGATTGCCCATATTTATCATCCTTTCATAGTCAAATCACTCGGAAATTATAGCATTTTTATTATTTGTAGTCAAGCATAGACTTCTCATCCGGAGCAAGCGAAACAAAGTGAAGCGCTGTCGAAGGAGCTCCCTTTTTTAGCAGGAAGCAGGAAGTAGGAAGCAGGAAGTGCTTTAGACGAGCAGAAAGCACGGGGAAAGAAACAACAACGGTTTCCCGACATAATTCATATGCTCTGCAAGCGGAGCTTGCATATAAATTCGGTCGGGTTAAGCAGGTTGATTTTATTACCATTCTGTCTGCCCGACCGAAACTGTTAATTGTAAATCGTTAATTGTTAATTAAACTCTGCGTTCATCACTCTTCGCTCTTCACTTACTCAAAAGAACCACGCACTCGACGTGCTCGGTATGGGGGAACATATCGACGGGCTGAATTTTCCTTACCTTGTATTTATTCTTTAAAAGAAATAAAACATCTCTCGCGCAGGTTTCGGGATTGCAGGAAATGTAAACCACCTTGCGCGGGTTTAATTTTATAACCGATTTTAAAAACTTTACGTCGCTGCCGGCTCTCGGCGGATCCATAATCACAACGTCAGCGGGCAGTCCCTGCTCTGCGATATCGACCATATAACGTCCCGCGTCGGCACATACGAAGTCAATATTCTTAATATCGTTGAGCTTCGCGTTTTTGCGCGCGTCGTTTACCGCGTCCTTATTAAGCTCTACGCCGATAACCCGTTTTGCGTATTTGCTCGCGATAATACCGATTGTGCCCGTGCCGCAGTATGCGTCGATTACGATATCGCTGTTATCAATCTGCGCGAACTCCATCGCCTTATTGTAGAGAACCTCGGTCTGAATCGGGTTAATCTGATAGAACGCCTTAGGCGAAATTGTGAAAGTATAACCGCAGAGCTGTTCCCTGATTACGCCGTCGCCGTAGAGCACAATACTTTTTTCGCCGAGGACTAAGCTCGTGCGCCTGCTGTTGATATTCTGTACGATAGTCGTAATCTCGGGATGGCGTCCCAAAAGTGCGTTGATAAAACTGCGCTTTGACTTAAAAGCCTCCTCGCCCGTAACGAGGACAACCATAACCTCGCCGCTTGAAAAGCCGCGTTTAATCAGCACATGGCGCAGAAAGCCCGTCATCTTAACGTCGTCAAAGGGCTTTAGCTTAAAGCTTTTTAACAGCTTGCGGATTGTGACGATAATTTCGTCAGCCTTTTCATCCTCTAAAAGACAGCTGTCAACGGGTACGATTTTATGCGTTGAGCTCTGATAAACGCCTGAGATAATGCGGTTGTTTCTGTCGCGGCCGAAAGCCGCCTGAACCTTGTTGCGGTAGTGGTAGGGGTTTTCCATCCCGATGATATCCTCAACGTGATGAAACCTGCCCATAAGCCGGACTACCTTTTTCATCTTGAATTCAAGCTGCTTTTCGTATGTTAAGTTATGAATCTGACATCCTCCGCATTTTTTGAGGAGTTTGCATTTCAGTTCTTTTTCCATAATCTTCACCTTGGCTTTATTTTAACATAATAAAGCTCTTTATACAATAAAAACTTGATTTATTACTCGTTTTGTTATAGAATAATAGGGTATGAGAGGAAGATGTATATGTTAACACTTGATAAGATTTACGACGCCTCAAGGGTTTTGCAGGATGTTATCCATCCGACCTCAATCGTTAAGGCGTCCGCAATTGACGTTGACTGCGATTTATACTTAAAGCCGGAGTGCTTACAGCTCACCGGTTCATTTAAGCTTCGAGGCTCGGGCTATAAGATTTCCCAGCTTACCGATGAGGAAAAGGCGAGAGGCGTTATCGCCTGTTCCGCGGGAAACCACGCTCAGGGCGTTGCCTTAGCCGCAACAAAATACGGAATAAAATCGCTTATTTGCCTGCCCGACGGAGCGCCTATCTCCAAGGTTGAGGCTACCAAGAGCTTCGGCGCCGAGGTTTGTATGGTGCCGGGCGTTTATGACGACGCGTATAACGAGGCGTGCCGCCTGCGCGATGAGCATAATTATACTTTTATTCATCCCTTTGATGATGAAAATGTTATCGCGGGACAGGGCACAATCGGTCTCGAGATTATGAACGAAATGAACGACGTTGACGCGGTAATCTGCGCTATCGGCGGCGGCGGACTTATCTCCGGCGTAGCCTGCGCTATAAAGCACCTTAATCCCAAGGTTAAGGTTTACGGCGTTCAGGCAGAGGGCGCGGCGTCGATGTATACCTCGCTTAAAAAGGGCAAGATTGTAACGCTCGATAAGGCGAGCACAATAGCCGACGGTATCCAGGTTAAGGAGCCCGGTCAGCTTACATATCAGTACGTTCAGCAGTATGTTGACGACGTGGTAACTGTTTCCGACGATGAGATTTCAACCGCAATTCTCACGCTTATCGAAAAGCAGAAGATGGTTGCCGAGGGCGCCGGAGCTGCTCCGCTTGCGGCGGTTATGTTCAATAAGGTTCCCGTTAAGGGCAAGAAGGTTGTATGCGTAGTATCGGGCGGTAATATCGACGTTACTATTTTAAACCGTGTAATCAAGCGCGGTCTTATCACCTCGGGACGTCAGCAGACGCTCTGTATTCAGCTTGATGATAAGCCCGGTCAGCTTCTCGGCGTCTCTAAGATTATCGCCGACCACGGCGGCAACGTTATCAGCGTTCATCACGAGAGAGCAAGCGAGGGCGAGATTACCGACTGTATCCTTAGAATTGTGCTCGAAACCCGTAATTTCGCTCACGTTAACGAAATTTCAAAGTCACTTAAACAGGCAGGGTTTAGATTAGTTTAAATGCGTAATTCGTAATGCGTAATTAACCGACCCCTAACCCCTAAATCCTACATCCTGAATCTTAAATATAAATGAAAGGCAGATTATTATGATAGAAAAGGTATACACAAAAAACGCGCCTGACGCTATAGGTCCCTACAGCCAGGCGGTAAAGGTAAACGGACTTGTTTTCACGTCCGGTCAGATTGCAATTAACCCCGCTACGGGCAACGTTGAGGCTCAGACTATTGAAGCTCAGACAGAGCAGGTATGCACTAACTTAAAGAATGTTCTTGAAGCGGCGGGCTCATCGCTCGATAAGGCGGTTAAGACAGTTTGCTTCTTAGCTGATATCAATGATTTTAGTTCTTTTAACGAAATATACGGTAAATATTTTACCTCAAAGCCCGCGCGTTCCTGCGTTGCGGTTAAAACGCTCCCTAAGAACGTGCTTGTAGAAGTTGAAGTTATTGCTGAGGCATAATTTACTTTATAAGAAACTGCGTTCCTTATAAAGTAAAAAACATTTTATATTGCCCGCTTAGTTGCGCCCTGCGTGCGCACAAGCGATGGCTGAAGAA
>CAJOFK010000077.1 GCA_905234015.1 uncultured Ruminococcus sp. | reverse complement strand
CTTTTCCAACTTTAGTCATTGACGTCGAAGAAGAAAAGTTTAAAGAATAGAATTATCTGTTCTGTTTTTTAATTTGTCCTTGACATGGGGTACACTTTAGTCAAGCCCTTTCTGTGAATTATATATATACATTTAAATTGTATATTAATATCCACACAATTTCAACACTTTAAAAGAATTATTTATAATTTTTTGATTATTTTACTATATTTAAGAGATGATTAACGGATTCGATTTGCTTGACATAACTTACAAGGAAAGATTGGTAGTACGCAACACCTTCGGGGAGGATTGAATAGATTTCTCTTATTCTGCCTGTTTCAGTGGCAGCGGTTTCGCTTTTGACGTATCCGTTTTGGGCGAGCTTATAGAGCGAGGTATAGACTGCGTTCTGTGAAAGTGCCGTACCCTGTTATTTCATAGGCGCTGCCCGGCTGTCGTGAAAGATAAGAGAGCGTGAGCAAATCGGCAGTTACGGCGATTAATTTTGTTTGCATAATGTCAGACCTTTCGTAGTTTTGTTTTTCTGTTTCTTTTGAAATATTAATTATTGCGAGCTTTTTCTTTTTGGCGAGTTTAAAGGTGTTGTACGCGCCGCCGCTGATGTGGGTTATGTAGCAGATTGCGGTTGAGGCGCTCTGTAACATATATCTGTTCCTTTTTGGGATGGCGGTTTTGTAGCCTGTATAGGATTCCGAGTTAGAAAAAATCGGGTTGATTATCTCGTCGAATATCTCCTTATCAAAAATGCGAAAGTTGTGGTACGGAACGCAGAGTATGTTCCTGATGTGCGGATACTTCGGTTTGAGCTTATGGACAGCATACGCGGCGTTAATGTCAAAGCGTCCCTGACCGCCGCTGAGAAAAACCTCAACGCCGTTTCGGATTTCTTGTTCAATAAAGGGTTTAATGTCCTCAACCGAAAGAGGACAGTCGCTGTGACCGACGAATACAGCTGTTTTGTTTTTGTTCATAATGTGTGGTTGAAATAAAAAAGCACGCAACCGGAGCTGCGTGCATAAAACACTTTGCTCCTGTCGCGAAACAAAACCCTACATTCTACGAAAGCATGTGGATAAAGAGCCAAGCATTTTTACAGAAAAAAATACATGACTTTCGTAGAAAAAATATACGGTTTTGTTTCGCAAGTTAATAATAACACAATTATTATCCTGTTTCAAGAGCTGTGAAAACAAAAAAAGCGGAGCACGAAGCTCCGCATAAAACACATAGCTCGTTTGCTGCGACATATCACAAAGTAAATATAATTGCAATGCAACCAACCCACTTGAAACTTGTGTTTTTACCACAAATCATTTTATGAGTTGACATACAAAATATACACGTAATAAAAAACTAGTTCGTTTACATAATAAACTTATTTACTTGTGATATGTCGCATCTAAACTCTAACACACTAATTGTCGGTTGCAAGATGTATTACAGAAAAAGAATTTTATATCTTTGTGAAAATATAGTTTTGGCGTACCTATCTACCAAAAAAACAGCACAGATTACTCTGTGCCGTTTAGTCAACTTTCTGTCAAGTTTTTATAATCGGGCTTAAATTGGGCGTAAGTTTAAGCTAATCGCGCCACTTAAACTCAGTATATAAGCCGTTTTATTTATCCAAGCTCTTCATTGTCGGGAAGAGTAATACGTCGCGGATTGCGGGGGAATCGGTAAGGAGCATTACCATACGGTCGATTCCGTAGCCGATACCGCCGGTCGGAGCCATTCCGATATCGAGCGCGTTTAAGAAATCGTCGTCGGTAGTATTAGCTTCCTCGTCGCCTGCCGCTAAAAGCTCCTCCTGAGCCTTAAAGCGCTCGCGCTGGTCAATCGGGTCGTTGAGCTCGGAGTAAGCGTTGGCCATCTCCCAGCCGTTCATAAAGAACTCAAAACGCTCAACGTAGTTCGGATCCTCGGGCTTTTTCTTAGTAAGCGGAGAAATCTCAATCGGGTGATCCATAACGAAAGTAGGCTGAATCATATGCTCCTCGGCAAATTCCTCGAAGAAGAGATTCAGAATATCGCCCTTTTTATGATGGTCCTCAAATTCAATTCCCTTTTCCTTAGCGATTGCCTTAGCCTCGTCGTCGGAATTAATCTCGTTGAAATCAACTCCCGAATACTTCTTAACAGCGTCAAGCATTGTGATACGCTCGAAGGGCTTGCCTAAATCCATCTCAACGCCGTTATAGGTAATCTTAGTCGTACCGAGTACGTCCATAGCAACGTGGCGGTAGAGTTTTTCGGTTAAGTCCATCATACCGTGATAATCGGTATATGCCTGATAAAGCTCCATAAGAGTGAACTCGGGATTATGGCGGGTGTCTACGCCCTCGTTACGGAAAACACGTCCGATTTCGTAAACCTTCTCAAGTCCGCCGACAATTAATCTCTTAAGATAAAGCTCAAGGGAAATTCTCAGCTTTAAGTCCTCATCAAGGGCGTTGAAGTGAGTAAAGAACGGTCTGGCCGCTGCGCCGCCCGCGTTAGCTACGAGCATCGGAGTTTCTACCTCCATAAAACCCTGGTCGTCGAGAAAACGGCGGATAGAGCTTATAATCTTCGAACGCTTAACGAAGGTATCCTTTACCTCGGGATTCATAATAAGGTCAACGTAACGCTGACGGTAACGCAAGTCTGTATTTGTAAGTCCGTGGTACTTTTCGGGAAGCGGCTGGAGGGATTTTGTAAGGAGCTTTACCGCCTCGGCATGAACGCTTATTTCGCCCATCTGAGTTTTAAATACAAAGCCCTTTACCTCTACGATATCGCCGATATCCCAACGCTTCAGGATAGCGTACTCATCCTCGCCGAGGTCGTCGCGCTTAGCGAAAACCTGCATTTTTCCGCTCTTATCGTGAACGTCGAGGAAAGTAACCTTACCCTTACCGCGCTTAGACATAACTCGTCCCGCAATACATACGGTTTTATTCTCAAGCTCCTCAAAACGCTCGGAAATCTCCGCGCACATCGTGTCACGGTCGGAGGTAGTAACCTCGAACGGGTTCCTGCCCATTTCCTTTAAAATATTTAATTTATCGTAGCGCGCCTTTACCGGATCGCTGGATATCTGAATCTGATTAGGATTATCAGCCATTTTGAACACTCCTCTTTAAATTACCATCTTAACTAATTATCTTCCGATTTCAAGAATTTTTAATTCCATTGAACCGCCGGGAGTTTCAGCCTCGACGATATCGCCTACACCGTGACCGATGAGAGCGCTGCCTACAGGGCTTTCGTCGGAAATCTTACCCTCGGTGGGGTTAACCTCTTTTACGCCGACGATTTTAAACTCTCTTGTTGTACCGGTTCTGAGCATCTCGACCGTAACTCTCGAGGAAATACGGACAGTCTGAACGTTATCGTCGCTTTCGTCGATAAGCTCGTAGTTCTTAAGAGTAGCCTCGAGCTCACGGATACGGGCTTCCATAATCGCCTGTTCGTTTTTTGCGTCATCATATTCGCTGTTCTCGGAAAGGTCGCCGTAGGAACGCGCGAGCTTAATCTTCTCCGCCATTTCCTTGCGCTTTTCACCCTTAAGGTATTTAAGCTCGTTTTCTACGTTTGCGAGACCTTCTTTGGTCAGCATAATTTTCTTAGCCATATTTGTTATTCCTTTCAGTATTTTGTATTGTCCGCACAAATGCGACATTCTGTAAAATACATACTCCTGATATTATAATTTTTTTATCGGTGAATGTCAAGGTTTTAACGCGCTGTTCTTAGTAAATAATCGCAGATTGAGCGGGGAGTCTTTGTCGGGACGATTGAGCCGAGCTCGTACTGCCTGCCTTTAGAAAACAGCGCCCCCGCGAAATACTCGCAGCTCAGGCTTTCGGGCTTAATCCGGTCGAACATATTCGGCATACGGAAATGATAATCAAAATACACAAGTCCCGGGATACAAACGGTAGGCGCAAAGCCCGTAAGAACTATCGCTCCGCCCGATACCGGCAGGCTCTCCTCTATTCTTTCGGGAGCGATAATCAGCGCACAGTCCGAGAGGTTATCGCGACGCTCGGAAATAAAAACAGCCGCTCCGCTTTCGTCCATAATCTCGGCGGCAGCCTTTTCGTAGACCTCCCGGTTATCCGTTATCACGCACAGCTCCCCGAAACCGCGGGAGCTTTTTTCGCCGCGGTTTTCCGCGTAATGGAAAAAGCTCTTTAAAAATTCGCTGTAGTCCCCGTTAACGTCGTAGAGCGCCGCCTTTATTCCGGGAGCCTCTCCGCTCAATTTAGACAGCACATAAAGTCCGAGATTACAGCTCAGCCTCGCTTTAAATACGGTATTCTCAAACCGCGTAAAGCCCATATTCTCCGGAAGCAGGACGCTGTCGTCGCATAAAATCCTGTCCCTGCTGTCCCCTATTTCATTTTCAATTTCGAACCAGTTCACCGAGCCGTTACGGTTTATGTAGGTGATATGGCGCAGGGCAACGCCCCGGGCGCTTTTAATATCAACGGTAATTGAATTTCCCCTGATTTTATTAAATAATCTCTCATACCAATTCCGGACTTCCTCGGTTTTAACGGTCAAAGCAGTAAGCATATAACTCCTCCAAAATTTTTCTCATACAAGCATATGCTCGCCGCAATAAAATAATTAAAAAAATTTTCCTTGAAATTGCATAAAACTACGCAATTTTAAGGAAATTTGTATATATAAGTGTACGGCGCTTTTTTAAGCTTATTAAAAAGGAGAAAAAATGATAAATTTAAAGGATTATATCTGCGCCTTATGCGGAACGCTCGGGGGCTTTATAGCCTCAGTATTCGGAGGCTGGACTAACGGAATAATCACCCTTCTTATGTTTATGTGTATCGACTACATAAGCGGAATTATGGTCGCGGGAGTTTTTAAGAACTCTAAAAAGACCGAAACCGGCGCGCTCGAAAGCCGCACCGGCTGGAAGGGCTTATGCCGCAAGGGGATGTCCCTTGTTATAGTCCTCGTGGCGTACAGGCTCGACGTTCATATCGGAACGAACTACATCCGCGACGCGGTGATTATCGCGTTCTGCGTAAACGAGGCGATTTCGATTATTGAGAACGCGGGGCTTATGGGGATACCTCTCCCCGACGTTCTGACTAAGGCGATTGATATTCTCAGCAAAAAGAAAAAGTAAGGGGGATATATGATTACAGCGGGAGAATTAATAAAAAAAGCCGAGTCATATCTCGGAACAAAGGACAACGGCAACAACAAGGTGAAATTCAACACCGAGTTTTACGGAAAAGAGGTTCAGGGCGACGGCTATCCCTGGTGCGTGGTATTCATCTGGTACCTGTTTAAAAAGCTCAACGCCTTAAAGCTTTTCTGCTCGGGCGAAAGAGTCGCAAGCTGCGGGGTTGTGATGAGCGAAATGAAAAGCCGTAAGCTCAGCTATACGGCTAAGCCCGAAAAGGGCGACCTCGTAATCTTTGACTTTTCAGGCAGACACACAGCTCATACTCATATAGGAATTGTCACCGAGGTTATAAACTCAAACACCTTTAAAACGATTGAGGGAAACACCTCAAACACAAACTACACAAACGGCGGTTATGTCCTCAGGCAGACGCGGTACATAAGTCAGGTAAACTGCTTTATCCGTCCCGAATATTCGGCGGAAAAGGCGAAAGCCGTTGAGCTTAAGGAAAACGGTACCGTTTATAAATATCCGTTCAAGGATATTGCCGGAAAAAGCTCTCCGGGCGTAAAGAGCTTAAAGAAGGGCGATAAGGTTGAACTTATCGACGGCTCCGACGACGGCTGGGGCTGGTCTCAGGTTAAAAGCGGAAGCTCAAAAGGCTTTATAATGAACCGCCATCTTAAGGCTAAGGGGCTGTCGCCGTTTAAAACCTATACCGCCGAAAAAGAAATCTGCGCCCAGCCCGTAGTGAACAAAAAGCTCGGCGCTGCCGTCAAGCTGAAAAAGGGCACGGTATACACCCTTATCTGCGAAATCGAAAGCGGTGTATATAAGGGCAGAAAATACATCTCGGCTGATAAGAAAAAGTATTATATCTGAGATATGAAAACGGACCGGTTCGTCGAGCCGGCCCGTGTTTTATTTTTCATCGTCAAAACATATAGTACAAATTATAAGTCTTTCCGTTTTTTTCAGGCTTTAAAGTGCCCTCCGTTTCGTTTAGCTTATATGTCATCTTTTCTGTTTTTGTATCAATATTAAACTTAAGGTCTGCAGAATTTATTTCGTACCAGTTTGTGTGCATAAGCCGTACTTTCACCGTGTACTTTCCGGTCAATATATTAAAGTCATACATACCATATTCGTTACCTCGCACGGAAAAATTGTTTCCGTCACGGTGCACCGATTCCTTTTTCCGGTTTTCATATGTACAGTCAACCGAACTTGCGTCAAGCGAACACGCTTTTCCGTCCGCGCTTGCGGAAATTTTTAATGTAATTCTATCACCGCCGTAAAAATATCTCTCATATATCGGATATCTGAACGCACAGACACATAAAACAAAAACCGCAACACACGAAATTATAATTATTCTTTTAAGAATCGTCTTTTTCATAATGCAACTACCTTATCTTTATATAATATACAAAAAACGCAATCACAGCGATTACCAAAAACGCCGCCACAACATACCACACGTTTATCGGGAAGCAAAACACGTCGATAAGTCTCAGAATAAATGTCACGGGAAGCACTGATAACACAACCGAAAGGCACCACAATTTCTTTTTAACTAAGCATAATATTTCATCCCTATTATAAGAAACTCCGAGCCTCGTAACGCCAACCGAGAATACCAGTCCGCTTAGTACAAGCGCAAAAAGCGACACCGCTACAAAAATAATCTCCCAATGAGTATAAAACAAAATTCTGAAAGCCCAGATACAGTAGAGCTCGGTTATTCCGCCAAGCAAAGCGGAAAAAGCCCCGATAAACAGAGATATAACGAACGAGATTTTAAAGATATTATCGAGGTTATCTCTGTTTTCGACCTCGGTAACTTTTACGGCACTATCTGTTTTTTCTCCTTTTAGAAGGTCATCGACGCTCACTTCAAAAATCGCGGCAAGTTCAGGCAGAATTGTGATATCGGGAAATCCGTCGCCGTTTTCCCATTTAGACACGGTTCGGTTGCTAATATTCAGCTTCTCCGCAAGCGATGCCTGAGTCATATTCTTTTCTTTTCTTAGGCGGCATATAAATCTGCCTGTTTTTTCAGCATCCATATTCTCACCATTGTCCGTAGCAAAAAACATTTTCAATCAGTATTGTTATCAGCGTAGTTACAGTATTCGCTCCGATTATTACCCCGAGCAAAAGGCGCCTACTTTTCACACTGTTTCTTAAAAGCAAGTAAACTGCCGGTGTTTCAACAATCAGCGTGATAAACAAATAAACAGCCGAGACTGTATACACAGGGCACCTTGAGGAAGTATAATCGACCGCCGTAAAGAGGTCGAAGCCGGAGTTTACTGCAGAATAAACATTCTTATCGTCTATTCCTTCCCACGCATAGGGCACAAGGAAAGAGAGAATATTAGCGATAAAAACTACCGGAATAACAAGCTTTATATTTCTTACCTTCGGAATAAAATCTATAGATATAATTTCAATTACCAGCGTTATAACGACTACTATCGGGAGCATATCGAGAGGACGGGTTTCGGAAATCCAACGCCAAGACGAATTAGCATATACCGTTATCGGCACAGACAATATCATCAAAGCCGTAAATACACATATCCCAAAAAGCTTATACCCTTTCATACCGGCACCTCCGATTTCAGTATCCCGAAGTTTCGGACGTTTTACAATGAAACAGTAATAGAATAAAGTCTACGCATAGTGGAATCGGAATAATTATAAGGCATTTACCGTAAAATGTAAACACTCTAGCACCTGAATCGCCTTATCTGATGTGAATAATATATAAAACCATTCAACAATCGTCCGATTTTTATTGACAAATATCTATAAAATGATAGAATATTCCTAAGAAAGGCTGTGGAATTATGAAAACAAAATTTAAAACGGCTAAGGTTTTATCCCTCGTACTCGCTTTAACCTTAGTGTTATCCTCTTTCTTCGTAATGTCGTCGGTTACGGCGTACGCGGACGACGACGCCTGTATCTATTATGAAAAGGATTTTGCCGACCAATATAAAAACGCGGTTGACACTTTATCAAACGGCATCAGAAACTACTCAGGCTCGATTAATATTCATAACTGCTCGTTCCCGTATGACCCTGATTTAATTAAAAAGCTCCTTGACGTTGTAATTTATACCAACCCGGA
>CAJOFK010000076.1 GCA_905234015.1 uncultured Ruminococcus sp. | reverse complement strand
ACGAAATTTATCATATTTTTTTATAGAAAATGACTAACAGGGGATATAGAATACAGGATATAAGAGGTATATCGGAATAAAAAACAAGGCTGACGCAACCGCGTCAGCCTTTCCTGTATCTTTATTCTTTATGATAAATCCTTATATGTCAGTAAGGCACGCGTCGAGCTCTCTCGCGATTTTTTCCTTATCGAGGTTCTGACCGATAAATACGAGCTTAATCATTCTGTCGCCGTATTTTTCGTCCCATTCCTTTCTTAAAACGGGGTCCTCGCCGAGCGCCTTCTGCTGAACTGCCATAGGAGCGGCGGCAATCCACTCGGCATAGTCGGTAGCCTCAACCTGCTTGCCTGCCTGTTCGAGCATATACGCCCAGTCCTTATCCTCCGCAAACCAGAATATGCCTTTAGCGCGGATGATGTTCTTCGGGAAGCTCTGCAGCCATCTTTCTATCTTATCTCTTGCGAAGGGCTGACGGCGGTAGTATACATAAGTACCGATACCGTATTCCTCAACCTCGCCCTCGCCGTGGTGGTGATGGTGATGATGATGGTGATGATGACCGTGGTGATGTTCCTCATGCTCATCGTCGTGGTGGTGATGTTCATGCTCGTCGTGGTGGTGCTCATGCTCGTGATGGTGCTCATGCTCGTCGTGGTCTTCTTCCTCGTCCTCCATCTCGTCGTTAAGAATCTGAACCCACGCGGGGGAGTTAGCAACCTTCTCAAAGTTGAACGCCTTGGTGTCGAGAATCTCGCTTACGGCTACGTCGCCGTGAGTTGTTTCAATAAGCTTAGCCTCGGGCTGGAGCGCGCGGATAACCTTCCTGATTTTAACGAGCTCGTCCTCGCTGACGAGATCAACCTTGTTGATGATTATAGTATTACAGAACTCAATCTGCTGAATGATGAGGTTTTCAATATCCTCCTCCTCGATATTATCGGAAAGAAGCGTTCCGCCGCAGCCGAACTCGGTCGAAAGTCTCGCCGCGTCAACAACCGAAACTACGTTATCAAGATAGCACAGCTTCGGAACGTTGGGGTTATTGTAGGAGCCGTCAAGCATTGAGATTGTCTGCGCAATCGGAATCGGCTCGCAGATTCCCGAAGCCTCAATTAAAATGTAGTCAAACTTATTCATCTTAATTAAGTCGCAAATCTGCTGAATTAAGTCCATTTTAAGCGTACAGCAGATACAGCCGTTCTGGAGAGGTACGAGGTTATCGTCCTGCTCGTTTACTATGCCGCCCTTCTGAATGAGATCCGCGTCAATATTTACCTCGCCGATATCATTAACGATAACGGCTACCTTATAGCCCTCCTGATTAGTGAGCACATGATTTAAAAGCGTAGTTTTTCCGGCGCCGAGATAACCCGTCAGCACGGTAATCGGAACTATTTTACGTTGTTTCATTATGATTACTCCTTTTATTTTTTAATTCGTTTAACTTTTCCGGAATATTATACCACTAAAAATCACATTTAACAATATAAAATTTACGGAAAATGTACGTCGAATATTCATTAGTTGAATAATTATACATTTATACATAAAAATTTGCACAAATTTTCAAAAAACTCTTGCAAAATCTTCGGCTTTGTATTAGCATATAGAAGTCGTATTTTAAAAATAATATTAAAAGAAAGAGGTACTAATAATGAAAAAGATTATTTCACTTGTACTCGTAGCTTTAATCGCTGTTTCCTGCGTAATGGGACTTGCTTCCTGCGGTAACTCCGGCAGCACCGATTCAAAGGCTGCGGATTCAAAGACAGAAGAGGTTAAAGAGCTTCATATGGCTACTAACGCTTTCTTTGAGCCTTATGAGTATTACAAGGACAAGAAGGTTGTCGGCATCGACGCTGAACTCGCTGACGCTATCTGCGATAAGCTTGGCTATAAGCTCGTAATCGACGATATGGACTTCGACGCTATCATCACTTCCGTTACTTCCGGTAAGGCTGATTTCGGTATGGCGGGTATGACAGTAACCGACGAGAGAAAGAAGTCTGTTGATTTCACAGATACTTACACAACCTCAACTCAGGTTATTATCGTTCCCGAGAAGGATTCAAAGGTCAGCAAGACTGACGACCTCGAGAAGGCTTCTATCGGCGTACAGCTCGGTACAACAGGCGATATCTTCGTTTCCGATTTTAAGGAAGCTAAGATTGAGCGCTTCAAGAAGGGCGCCGACGCTGTTCTCGCTCTCACAAAGGGCAAGGTTGACGCTGTTGTAATCGACAAGCAGCCTGCTGAGAAATTCGTTGAAGCTAACGAAGGCATTAAGATTCTTGACGAGCCTTTCGCTGAGGAAGAGTACGCTATCTGCTTAAAGAAGGGCAGCGACCTCACAGCTAAGTTCAACAAGGCGCTTAAAGAGCTTAAGAAGGACGGAACGGTTCAGAAGATTATCGACAAATATATCGGCGACTAATAATCAATAATGAACTTATTAATAGGGCGCGGCACAGATTCAGAAGGCGCCGCGCCCTATTTAAAAGCTGAAAGTTAGCGGGAAGCAGGAAGTGAGAAGTAGGAAGAAAATCGGTCGAGCAGACAGAAACGACAAAAATTTTCGTTTTGCTCCCGACCGGATTTAAATGCACTGTGTGCGGTATAATTCTACTTCCCTCTTCCTACTTCCTGCTTTAAACTTAAGGGGCAAAGCGAAAAACTCGTTTTGAGCTTGTCCCAATTATGAAAAGGATTATTTATGGATCAGATTTATGAAAATTTTTACAGCACCTTAATCGTTGAGGAGCGCTGGATGATGCTCCTGCAGGGCTTGGGCGCGACTATGATAATCGCGCTGTGCGCGGCGCTTATCGGCGTAGTGCTGGGCTTTCTTGTAGCTATGGTAAGGGCAACTAACGAGATGACCCTGCGCGGTAAAAAATGCCGTTCCTTCGGTGATGTTATCCTTAAGATAATTGATAAAATCTGCGGCTTTTATATTACCGTAATCCGCGGAACGCCTATGCTCGTTCAGCTTATGATTATGTACTATATTGTCTTTGCTTCTTCAAGAAACGGTATGCTCGCGGCGATTCTTTCGTTCGGTATCAACTCGGGCGCGTATGTAGCCGAGATTGTCCGCGGCGGAATTATGTCGATTGATAAAGGTCAGTTCGAGGCGAGCCGTTCTTTAGGTTTCAACTACAGAAGCACAATGATACATATTATCCTGCCTCAGGCGCTTAAGAACGTTCTTCCCGCTTTAGGCAACGAGTTTATTGTTCTCTTTAAGGAGACCTCCGTTGCGGGTTATGTTGCTATTATGGATTTAACCTATATGGCGAACCTTATTATTTCGAGAACATACGACGCGTTCTTCCCGCTTATCATCATCGCGCTTATTTATCTTTTAATCGTACTCGTGCTTACGTTCTTACTTAAGAAGCTTGAAAGGAGGCTGAGAAACAGTGACCACTAATAATGACGTTTTGATTAAGGTCGATAACCTCCACAAGTATTTTGACGACATCGAGGTTCTTAAAGGAATTTCAACCGAAATCAGCAAGGGCGACGTTATCGTTATTATCGGCGCCTCCGGCTCGGGTAAAAGTACGTTTTTACGCTGTCTTAATCTTCTTGAGGAGCCTACGAGCGGTAAGATTTTCTTTGAGGGCGTAGATATCACCGACCCGAAGATTGATATCAACCTTCACCGTCAGAAGATGGGAATGGTTTTCCAGCAGTTCAACCTTTTCCCTCATAAAACGGTTTTACAGAATATGACTCTCGGTCCGATAAAGCTCTTAAAGCAGAGTAAGGAGGAGGCTGAGGCTAATGCTATGAAGCTTCTCGAGCGCGTAGGCCTTGCCGACAGGGCGGACGCTTATCCCGGCCAGCTTTCCGGCGGTCAGAAGCAGCGAGTTGCCATTGTGCGAGCTCTCGCGATGAATCCCGACGTACTTCTTTTTGACGAGCCGACCTCGGCTCTCGATCCCGAAATGGTAGGAGAGGTACTCGAGGTTATGAAGTCGCTCGCTAAAGAGGGTATGACTATGGCGGTCGTTACTCACGAAATGGGCTTTGCCCGCGAGGTAGGTACAAGGGTTATGTTTATTGACGAGGGCGTTGTCGCCGAGGAGAATACCCCCGACGAGTTCTTCACCAATCCTCAGAACCCGAGGCTTAAGGACTTCTTATCAAAAGTTTTATAATAATGCGCGTTTTGTAATGTGCAATGCGTAATGCGTAATTTAAGGGCTTGCTTCGGCAGGCCCTTTGTTAGTGATAAGTGGTAAGTGGTAAGCTTCGCCGTAGAAAACGAGTCCCACCCGCGAGCCGCGGGAGCCGTTCCCTACTGCGGACTTTTACTGTTTCCGCAACTTTGAATTTCCCGAGTTGTCACAATGCACAAAACCCGCCCTCAAAATTTGTGCAGTAAAGAGAAAGTAAATGTGCTATAATATTTTTATAAAAAATATGAAACTTTTTCCCGTTTAATCGACACTACTATAATAGAAAACAGAATTTTAAAAATTCAGGTATAAAAAATTCGTTTTCTTACGTCTATATTATAAAGGGGTGTGTTACTATGAAAAAACTAA
>CAJOFK010000075.1 GCA_905234015.1 uncultured Ruminococcus sp. | reverse complement strand
TTCGTTCACTTTGTAATTGTTTGAGTACTCTTATTTTTTCCTCAAAGTCATTACGGGTTTCTGTACTTTCGTTGTTTAATTTTCAAGGTTCTTTTTCGCTTAAAAAGCTCCCGGATTTTTCCGCAGAACTTTTCACGCGCAAGATTTATTATACCACGGAATTTCACAAAGTCAAGAGAAAAATTCAAATTTTTATGAAAAAATTTTTAGTCATAAATCCTTGACAAAATTCATATTCCTATATATAATAAATGAAAAGAAAATCCCTCTAAAAACTGCGACGGGAATAAGATATAATCTGAAGCGCAAAGAGAGCCGGTGGGCGGTGTAAACCGGCGGCAAGGGTTATATGTATAGCTCATCCCCGAGTTTTCCGGCTGATATGTAGGTCGGAACGTAAGGCTGCGTTAAAGGCCGAGGCTTTGTTGGAAGCCGGTAAGGAGTATGCCGTGAGGTATGCTTGAATTTGGGTGGTACCGCGAATTTATTCGTCCCTTATTTTTAGGGGCGGTTTTTTTACGTTTTTAATTAAAGATATGGAGGAATCAAAATGAATCAGGGTTATAAAAAATATCTGCCCTTTAAGCAGATTGACTTACCCGACAGGCAGTGGCCTGACAAGACAATTACAAAGGCGCCGATATGGTGTTCCGTTGACTTAAGAGACGGCAACCAGGCGCTTATCGACCCGATGAACCTCGAGGAAAAGCTTGAGTTCTTCCACGCTCTCGTTGACATCGGCATAAAGGAAATCGAAATCGGCTTTCCCTCAGCTTCCGAGACGGAGTACGAAATCTGCCGCGAGCTTATTGAGGGCGGCCACATTCCCGACGACGTAACCATTCAGGTACTCGTTCAGGCGAGAGAGCACCTCATCAAAAAGACCTTTGAGGCGATTAAGGGCGCTAAGAACGTTATCGTGCATTTCTACAACTCGACCTCAACTCTCCAGAGAAAGGTCGTTTTCAAGACCGATATGCAGGGCGTTATCGACATCGCCGTAAACGGCGCGAAGCTCATCCGCGAGCTCACCGAGCAGTACGAGGGCGATACAAATATCCGCTTTGAGTATTCTCCCGAGAGCTTCAGCGGCACCGAGATGGATAACGCCGTTAAAATCTGCGAGGAGGTTATGGACGCGCTCGGCTCTACCAAGGAGAACCCCGTTATTCTCAACCTGCCTAATACTGTTGAGATGTGTACTCCCAACACCTACGCCGACCAGGTTGAATACTTTATAAGGCACCTCAAAAACCGCGAGGCGGCTATCATCAGTATTCATCCCCATAACGACAGAGGCTGCGGCGTTGCGGCTACGGAGCTTGCGCTCTTAGCAGGCGCCGAAAGAGTTGAGGGCACGTTATTCGGCAACGGTGAAAGAACCGGCAACCTCGATATGGTTACCGTAGGACTTAATATGTACACTCAGGGCGTTGACCCCGAGATTGATTTCAGCAATCTTCCGAAGCTCAAGGAGATTTACGAGCGCTGCACCAATATGAAGATTGACCCGCGTCAGCCGTATATCGGTGAGCTCGTATTCACCGCATTCTCAGGCTCGCATCAGGACGCTATCAACAAGGGTCATATTTATATGAAGGAAAGCGACTCGCCTTACTGGGAAATCCCCTATCTCCCGATTGACCCCGCGGACGTCGGCAGAGAGTATGAGCCGATTATCCGCATTAACTCCCAGAGCGGCAAGGGCGGCGCGGCGTTCGTTATGAACCACAACTTCGGTTACGATATGCCTAAGCGTATGCACCCCGAGTTCTCAAAGCTTGTTCAGGCTGAGTGCGAAAAGCTCGGCAGAGAGCTCGTTCCCAAGGAGCTCTTACAGGTATTCGAGGATAACTACCTCAACATAAAGCAGAAGTACGAGCTCACCAAGCACAAGGTTTACGAGGAGAGCGAGAACGGCAAGAACTACGTTCACTTCAAGGGCAGGATGAAAATCGACGGCGACACCGAGGTTAAGCTCCACGGCGTCGGCAATGGTCCTATTGACGCGTTCTTCAAGGCGCTTAAGCCGATAAATATGGAAAAATACAAGTTCGTCAATTATCATCAGCACGCTATTTCCGAGGGTTCGGACAGTAAGGCGGTATCTTATATTGAGCTCAAAAAGCCCGACGGAAAGAATATCTTCGGCGTTGGAATTGACTCGAACGTAAACTTCGCTTCTATCCTCGGCGTGCTCAACGCAATAAACAGAGCAGAGCTAGAGAATAATGCGTAATGCGTAATTAAATAATGAAATAACGTCAGTATTAACGGAAAAGCTCCGCTGATACTGACGTTGTTTAGTTGTATTGGTTTACTGTAGGGAACGGCTCCCACGCCGTTCCGATGCACCTTTCGGCAAGTACTTGCACTGTCCTTTCGCCAAAGGCGAAACAATTAACGAATATCATAATGAACCTTTTGCCATTGTTTATTCCGCTCCCGCGGAAGGGAACCTCGGCAATACCGGAACCCTCGGCTCGGAACGAGGTGGGACTCGTTCCCTACGGTGTTAAGGCAAACACGGTACTGTAAACCCCCGCCGTTCAGCGACCTTTCCGTTATGTTAAACCTGTCCAAAGGCGGAATTGGCTGTCGGGGCTCCCGACCCGGGGGCTCCCCGGTTATTTTACTTTTATCTTAATTACCTTGCTGACTGTCTTGGCGCTGTAATCGGAATTTCCCGCGGCGGTTATTTTCAGCTTAACAGTATAAGTCTTTTTGGCGTAATTACCTTTCTTAAAGGTGATTGCGCCTGTTTTTCTGTTTACGTTAATTTTCTTATAAATCTTAGCGGTTGTTCCCTTTTTAACCTTAACGACAGTAACCGCGCCCTTTGCGTTTTTAATCGTCAGGGGTTTTACCGTCTGCTTTTTAGCCTTTAAGGCTTTCACCTTTACGGACTTTGTCTTAGCCGTAACCTTAACAGGATTAGGCTTTTTAACCGTATCGGCAACAGGCTCGGTCGCGCCCGTCGGTTCTGTAGCGCTTGTTGCGGGCTCAGTCGGGCTGACGGTTGTTTCCGTGGGAGCGGTTGTTGTCGGCTGAGTTTCGGGCGGTTCGGTTGTGGAAGAACCGAGACTTACAAAGGTAAGCTCCTCTTCCTTGGCATATCTTTCAGCTTCCGTACCGCTGTAACCGTAAATCACAAAACCATTAATCTTATAATAATTTTCATTACCGTAGTCATCAATCCAATAACTGGAACCTATCGCACCGCCCTGAATTATTTCTACACTTTTCGGAATAGTTATGCTTTTCATATTGCTGCCCAAAAAGGCGCTTAGTTTAATAGCTTTCACGCTGTCGGGGATTTTTACTTCCGAAATACCGAAACAACCGTAGAACGCACCTTCTCCAATAGTTATAACACCGTCGGGAATTGTTATAGCGGTTAATCCGCAGTGATAAAATACACTTTTATTTATTTCGGTAATATTTTTCGGGAGCTTAACGCTTTCGAGATTTTTACAATTCATAAATGCCTGTTCATCAATTGATGTTACGCTGTCGGGTATTTCAATACTTGGTAAGCTTTCGCAAAATCCAAAAGCTTGATATCCTATAAAGGTAAGGCTGTCAGGCAGTTCTATACTTTTAAGCTTTTTGCAACCGTAAAAAGCATTAAAATCTATTTTCTTTACTCCGTCAGGTATAACAATACTCTCTAAATCCTCACACTTAGAAAAAATACTGTAGTTGATAACCTTCAGGTTTTTTGGCAAGGTTATACTTTTAATGCCCGATTCTTCAAACGCACCATTGCTTATAGCCTTTACGCTATCGGGTATTACTAACTCAGAAACACCCTGACCTTTGAACGCTCCCGACGCTATGGAAACAGTTCCGTCTTTAATGGTTTTAACTGATGAACAGTATTTTGCGTATAATAAATGATGTCCGAGATATAATAACTCAGCACCTGTATCAGTATCGTCTTCCCAGTTTTTATACCAATAATCGGTATAACTAAATGCCTGACTGCCGATATTTTCAACATTATCGGTTATTGAGATATTACGGAGATTTTCACAATACCTGAAAACAGCATAGCCGATATCGATTATATTTTCGGGAATAACAACACTCTCAAGAGTTTTATTTTTCTCAAATGCTCCGATTAATCCGTCATCAGGATCGGTATATGAGTCTATTTTAGTAACGGTGTGACCGTCCAGCTCGGTTGGGATAGTTACGGCTGAGGCAGCGCCGGTATATCTTATTATGCAGGCTGTACCGTCCTCGTGCAGAGTGTACTCATAATCACCGCAGACAATACCTTTTTCCGAATCATCCTGCGCGCCCGCGGTTAAGGGCATAACCGCAAATACGCTCAGAAGAATAAGCGCGGATAGTATAATACTAATTGATTTTTTCATCATAGGAATCCCTCCTTTAACTTACGGTTTGATTATAGCATATTAAAAGCAAAAAACCTGCACGAACTTTAAACCGTAAAGTTGTGCAGGTTGACCAGGCAACAATATTAGTGAACTATAAACGTATATGCTATATATCCGGCGTAGCCCAGAAGCAGTACAACGCCCTGCCAGCGGGAGAACTTCTTAGTAAAGAAGGTCGGCACAAAGCACATCAGCGAAAGCCCCATAAGCACGGGCAAATCC
>CAJOFK010000074.1 GCA_905234015.1 uncultured Ruminococcus sp. | reverse complement strand
CCCGCTTAGTTGCGCCCTGCGTGCGCACAAGCGATGGCTGAAGAAAACGCACGCACTTTGGTGCGCACGCTTTCTTGCTTTATAAGAAACTGCGTTCCTTATAAAGTAAAAAACATTTTATATTTTCCGCTCAGTTGCGCCCTGCGTGCGCACGAGCGATGGATATACGAAAGCTCCGCACTTTGGTGCGCACGCTTTATTGAAATATGTATTGACAAAACGATTGTATTGTGCTATAACATAATTGTACTACTTGTATTAATACAATTAACATAAAGGTGATAAAAATGAAAAAAGTTTTAGCAATCCCGGCGATTATGATTTTAATTATCTGTCTTTTCAATTCCTGTTATTCAACAGTCGAAAAAGATGAGTCCGACAGTTCGTTAAAGACAAACGTTGAATGGATAGATAAAGAAAGCTGTTACAACAGATACGAGGTAAAAGGCAATAAGGTAAATATTTACTGTACGCTGACTTTTAAAAACAAGAGCGATAAACCCGCGGTTTTTTATTTATCCGCTGATTTCGCGGATGATTTAGACCTCGGTCTCGTTACGGAAGGCTTGCTCTACGGAGTAAACAAAGAGGACGGAAAGGATACGCTGTTTTTGGAAGCATATGAAAAAAAGACTTTTGAGTATATTTTTAAGGGTGATTTCGGCGGAGTAAAGCGAAAAGCGACTCGTGAATGCCCGGATATCGAAATTCAGGAAATAAAGGATTGATATTATGTTCAGCTTAGATTTAACTTCACGCGCTCCTATTTACGAACAGCTTTATAATAACGTCGTGCGGCTTATTTCCGCGGGCGTTTTAAAGCCGGAGGATAAACTCCCTCCGGTAAGAACGCTCGCCTGCGAGCTTTCGGTTAACCCGAATACGGTCTCAAAGGCATATAAGCTACTTGAGCAGGACGGCTATATCTGTTCGGCGGTCGGTAAGGGCTCGTTTATAGCTCCGGGAATAAAATCCCTCGACGCCGAAAAGCGGATTGCCCGAGATAAGCTTATCGCGGCGCTTAATAACGCTAAAAAGCTCGGGCTCTCAAGGGAAGAAGCGCAGAAAATTATTAACGAGGAATACGGGAGGTAAAAAAATGATTGAAATAAAAAACGTAAGCAAATGCTTTGAAAAAGTAAAAGCCCTCGACAGACTGAGTCTTACCGTAAACGACGGTACGGTTTTCGGTCTGGTCGGCTCAAACGGCGCGGGAAAAAGTACGCTTTTAAGGGTGATAAACGGCGTATTTAAAAGCGACGTCGGCGAGGTTCTTATTGACGGCGAAAATGTTTTCGAGAATATCAGCATAAAGAACAAGTGCTTTTTCGTTTCAGATTATCCCTACTTTTCCAACAGCGCGACAATTGAAAACACCGCCTTTCTGTATCGGAAGATTTATTCGAATTGGGATGAGGAATATTACAAAAAGCTCTGCTCTACATTCCCTCTTAACATCAAGGATAAGATAATTAATATGTCAAAGGGTATGCAGCGTCAGTCTGCGCTTATCTTAGCGCTCTCAACGCGCCCGAAGTATCTTTTTCTCGACGAGATTTTCGACGGACTCGACCCGGTTGTAAGACAGCTCGTTAAAAAGCTGATTGCCGCGGACGTTATCGACAACGGGATGACGGTTATGATAGCCTCTCATAATTTAAGAGAGCTCGAGGATATCTGCGACTATATCGGACTTCTTCATAAGGGCGGAATCCTGCTCGAAAAGGAGCTCGACGAGCTCAAGCTCGGTATCCATAAGGTTCAGATTGCCTTTAACGATGATGTAGACGAAAGTATATTTGACGAGTTGGAAATAGTGAACAAAAGCCGTTCAGGTAATTTGTTCAGATTGACGATACGAGGTGCGGAAGACAGCTTTATGCCTCAGCTTCGGGCGCTTAATCCCGCCTTTATGGAGGCGCTTCCGCTTACCTTAGAGGAAGTATTTATTAACGAAATGGAGGGTGCAGGCTATGACATCAACAATATCCTCTAAGCTGAAACAATGCTTATCAATATTTTTATGGACTCTGAAAACCAACCGCGGCGTGATAATAGTCTATCTTTCAATACTCGGATTTTTCGCGGTAACAAATTTTGCATTATCAGCGGCAAGCGGAGTTTTAGTTCTTTACGGATTTATGGCGGTTGAGACATTTTTGACGGCGATGATAATTGGGCTGATAGTTTCAATCAGGTCGTTTTCGTATCTGCACAGTAAACGCCAGACCGATTTAGTCGGTTCGCTGCCGGTATCGAGGCGGACGATGTTTTTCTCGAGAATGATTTCCGCAATTGTAATTTCGGGAGTTCCGCTTTTGACGGTAAATCTGATATTAAATCTTGTATTCGGCTTTAACTATTCGGGTATGCTTATCGATTCGGACACCGTTTCGCTTGGCTTTTTAAGAACAACCGTTATATTAATATCGTGTATTGCGCTGTTCGGTCTGCTTTCAATCTGCTGCGGAAAAACCTCGGATAAGATAATCTCCTTCGCCGGAATCAATCTTGCCGCGCCGTTCGCGTTCTGGGCGCTGACTATTATACCCTCGATGATGTTATTCGGCTACAGCGTGGAAGTTAACCCGACCTTGATAGTATCCCTGAGTCCGGCGTTTTCATTTATAAGCTTTAACGGAATTTACTGGCTTATTTTTACGGCTGTATGTATTATTCTTTCGTTTTTCCTGATAAAGAACCGCAAAGCCGAGAGCGCCCAGTCGCATTTCGCGTATAAGCTCCCGCTCGTAGCGATTAAGGTGCTTGTAAGCTTTTCGGCGGGAATAGTAACGGCGTTTGTTATGCTCGCGGTGTCAAGTGCTTCCGGCGGTATGGACAGCGTTATGTTCTGGACGGGTATGATAATCGGCTCGTTTATCGCGCATCTGATAGTACAGTTCATTTTTAACCACGGTACAAAAGGTTTTTTAAAGGGGCTTATTCCCTACGGAGCAATGCTCTTATGCTTTGCGTTATTCTTTATTGTTTTGGGAACGGGATTTTTCGGCTACGAGAGCTACGTCCCGAATGTTGATGAAATAAAAAGCGTTAACTTTACCGGCGGTGCTCCGTGCTACATTGACGGTGTAAATATAACCGCTCGTGAGGTTACCGATAAAAAGATTATAAAAGAGGCTGTCGAGGCGCATAAGCAGGCGCTTAGGAATACTGATAATTACAAAAAACAATCAATGCTGTCGCGCTCGAGCCTGAGCTTTGCTGATGAGGATAGTGAAATCTATTCTTATGTGCTGAGCGATGAGGATACAACCTACAACATTACCTATACGCTGAATGACGGACGTAAGGTTACCCGCGAATATCCGAACTATTTCGACGACGGAAAAGTTTCAGCCGCAACAATAGATTTTATGCGTACCAAGGAGTATAAGGAAAACGCGAGTCCCGCTTTTATCTGCGACGAAAAGTACCTTGTCGGAGTTGATTTTGACGACATGGACGACGGTATGACCTCCTATACGGTTGATAAGCCGGGAGCCGCCGAAAAGTGCCGTAAAATTCTTAAAACCTTTAAAAAGGAGTACGATAAATACGGATACCGCAGCGAATCCTCGGATTACACTCTGTATTTTTCCTACGGGAAAATGAATAAGAGCGCGGAGAGTATTTTGGATATAAAAATAACCGAAACGGTTTCCGTTCCGAAAAATTTCAAGAAAACGATCAAGCTTCTGGAAAGTAATCAAAAAACGATAAAAATAGTTGAGGATGCGGAAGATACTTATCCCGAAAGATAAAAATCATAAACTAACGCCGGTGAGGATTTTATCCCCGCCGGCGATTTGTATTTGTTCATTGTAAAATGAATTCGGTTATAATATAATATTGTTAAGATAACCGAAAACGGAGGTGTTAATATGAAAATCAACCTTACTTTTCTTCCGTCTGAAAAGAAGAAATTAAACGATATAATTTTTGAAATGATTGACACTTATGTTGATAAAGGCTTGCTGAAGCTCGGCGCTAAAGCGGCTTTGAATAAAACCGTTTATTCTTCCGAGAACAACGTTAACCGGAAGGATTAAGAGCAAAAACGGAAGTATTCTCAACGCAAATACCGAATACCAATAGCCCGACGACTGCTTAAAGTCGTTGACTCCTATTATAAAACGTTCCGTCGAGTCGGCGATATTCTCGTTTTCAACAGGTCTGACTAAATCGGCTCGTTTCATAGCCTACCCCTGCAGAATGCTTTCAACGGAAAAGTTGTCGTTAAAAATGCTTTGCGACTGTACATAATTGTTGTCGGTTTGTTCTGACTTTAACAAAACATCAGCTTTCGAAAGGAGTTCAACTTTTATTTCGGGTTTAAAGTATTGTTTTTTCATATTGTCCTCCTTACTCCATAACCGCGGTTTTGCTTTTGTCTACATATGACTTCACCGTTTCATAGCTCGTCGAGCAGCCGCCGTAGACGTTTGTGCCGCCGTAGTCGTTGTAGAAGGTTCTGAGCAAGCCGTTTGCGTCGTAGTAACGCAGATATGCGCGGGCGACAACTTTCTTTGATTGATTTTCGGGATGGTCTTTATATGTCACCACATAGGTTGCCAGACGGTAATCATTAAAATTCTGATGGTCGATTTTTATTTTCGCGTTATTACCGTAACCGCCCTGCTTTGAGGTGCAATCTACATTTGTAACGTAACGGAAGTTGTTGGGTGTTTTTCTTTCGTCTGCGGTTTTGTTATCCAACAGAGTATCAACGCCGTTTACATTTTCGCCCTTGTACTGAATCTTGTATGTACTCTTGTCAATTCCCATATAGTCGGTGTCGGCAACAGTATCAATCGTACTTTCAGCCGTAGTTACAAAGCCGTATTCGACCTTGTTTCCGTTTACCGTTTCATCGGAAAGAGCGTCGATACTTGTAAGCAGATTCTCGCTGATTGAGGTTATGAAACGCAGTCCGCCATACCAATATTCGCCTTTATTCTCGTCAAACTGTGCCTCGGGACGAATCTGAACGCCGAAAAGCTCAAAACCGCTGTATTTACCGTTCATCGAATCCGGAAGGTCTTTATCGTCGCCCTCGGCTTTATTTACCTC
>CAJOFK010000073.1 GCA_905234015.1 uncultured Ruminococcus sp. | reverse complement strand
CTTTCAGTATAGTTTCGCTTATACTGCTTGCCTGCTGTTTTGTTATGTCGTATGTAGTTTCAGATAACTGCTATTATCTTTGGTCGGATGTAGAAATTCATCATTTATGGGTTGATTTGCTGTCCTTAGGGATTTTTACAACATATGTTGTAATTTTCTCTTTATCAATGAAATATGATAATAAGCTTATTCCGTCGGTTTATCTGATTGCTTCAATTTTTTTGCTGCTTACCATATCGATTGCCCCGAGCTTTCTGCCCGTGAGTATTAACGAGGACGGATATAGAATTTTTAATCCGCTGACGGGCTTGCTTGTAAATTATATTAAGCCATTGGTATACGGGTGTGTAGTAATAATTACAAAAGGCTTTGGAGAGTATGCTGATACACTTCACGGTTACGATTACTCGGAGATGTTTGAGTTCGACGAATATCAGGGCTTTGTAATATTGATATGGGCACTGTTTATTTTATGGGCTTTGTTTATTATTCTGAAGGTATTATGCAAAGAGCGTATGTATTACATCGGGATTTTCAAGCTCATTTTAAACGTTATCAAATATCCGATGATTATTTTCTGCGTTCTTAGTTTAGCTTTTACATCTTCCGCGTCTGTATATACTTATGTAAATCATGAAGCTGTAATTGAGCAAAATACCGAGCTTCGGAAAAGTCTCATTGATTTTACTGTTAACGCGGATACAAAAAAGGATTATAAAACACTCGCGAAAGAATTATCGGGGCAAATCTCCGAGCTTAATCACAGGTTTGAAAAGACTGATGAAATAATTTATCAGAAGTTTAATAATAAGCTTTGTCTGTCTGAAAGCGCAACCACTCGAATCAGCTCTGTTCGCACTCAATACTTTACCGATATTTCCTTTTCTTATTACCCCGATAATGAGTATTATGACGACGATATAATCGTAAGCAAAGATGAAATCAAGAAGCTTAAATACGGAACGGATATAAAGGAATTTATGAAATCCGATTTATACTGCACCGCGAATTTGGTTGAGAAATATTCAGGTGTTGTTTCAGAACGTGGAGGAGTTGCGGGAATGGAATACCTTCCAAGTATATCCTTCTATTTTACCACCGGTAATAATGAAGAGCTTGACTCGGTTCGTTTCCTGAACGGTAAGCTGGTTGTAAATGAGGCTATTGATAAAGGAAAAGTAATAATAAATCATAAGTATTAGTTTTAATTGAAGTCGCATATTCAGATAGTTTGAATTGTCTTGTCTAATAATCAAAACTGTGCTATTATATTATGCGGTGTTGATTATGAAAGTCGAAAGCAAGTACAAAGGCATAATTATGATTATTATCTCAGCGTTCTGCTTTGCGCTGATGAATATGTTCGTGCGTCTTTCGGGGGATTTGCCGACTCCGGAAAAGAGCTTTTTCCGCAACTTCGTCGCCTTTATTTTCGCGCTTGCGGTTATGATTAAGGACAGGGAGAGCTTTCATTTTCAGAAACGCAACCTCCCGCTTCTTTTAGGGCGGTCGCTCGCCGGCACAATCGGTATCCTAGGCAACTTCTACGCCGTTGACCATTTAGCGCTCGGCGACGCCTCAATGCTTAATAAAATGTCGCCGTTCTTTGTGGTGCTGTTTTCACTTATATTTCTAAAAGAGAAATTAAAGCCGTACCATATACTTATACTTGCCGGCGCGTTCATCGGCGCGATGTTTGTTGTAAAACCGACCTTTCAGAATGCCGAGCTATTGCCCTCGCTGTGCGGACTGCTCGGCGGAATGGGTGCGGGCGCCGCTTATTCAATGGTGCGCGCTCTCGGTAAAAGAGGGGAGAAGGGCAGCTTTATCGTGCTGTTTTTCTCGGGCTTCAGCTGCGTAAGTATGATACCGTTTATGATATTCAACTTTAAGATGTTTACGCCGGTGCAGCTTACGTTTCTGCTTTTGGCGGGGCTATCCGCGGCGGGCGGCCAGTTTTCGATTACCGCCGCATACTCCTACGCTCCCGCGAGGGAAATCTCGATTTACGATTACACCCATATAATCTTCGCCTCGGCGCTCGGATTCTTCGTGTTCGCCGATATTCCCGATATGTTCTCGATTATCGGATATGTTATCATCGTAGCTATGGCGCTTGCGATGTTCTTGATAAATAATAAAAAAGGGAATGAAAAAATATGAAAAAACTAATTTTGTTAAGTGTGATGATTGCGGTATTGCTGTGCTCGTGCGCGATGTCTGACGCCGTCAGCTTTGATTTTAAAAGCGTCGATAACGGTCAGAATAATTACCTCGCGGGCGGCAGTATTGCGTTTAAGGATAACACGCTTTATGTATCGGTTGTTTCGGATTTATCCGAGACGAGTAAGCTTTTTGCCGTAAATAATAAGGGCGTAAAGCTTATTAATGAAACAGGCGACGTCAGCAGTTATACGGCAGGCGCCCGCAGCTTTTATCAGACCGCGGATAAGCTTTATGTGAATGTTAACGGTTGGCAGGAATTGAATACCGGGGATAACAGCTTTAAAAAAGCGGATAAAGATATCGTTGATACAATTAACGAGGTCGATTATTGTGCCGGCGGGCTTGTCGTTAAGTCGGTTGATTACGGTAAGAAGGTAAAGGTTACATATAAGGGCAAGACCTATGCACTTGAGCTTGATTATCAGGACTTATGCGTCGACGGCGATAAGGTGTATTTTATCAATTCGTGGGATGAAATCCGCCGCTTTAATCCGAATAAGGGTAAGAGCGAATGTAAGCACCTTACCGATACTCTTATTGACCACAACCTGTTTTTCAGGGCGTGCGGAGGATGTGTGTATTATGACGCCGTGGGCGATCCTGATAATCAGGAAGCGAAGGACAGCGGACTTTACTGCTATAATGAAAAGACTAAAAAGCATACGCTCGCGATTCAGGGCGAGATAAATTCACTCAACTGCTATGAGGATACGCTTTATGCCGCCGCGGGAAGCGGAATTTATAAGTGCAGTAAGGATAACGCGGTTAAGCTCTGCGGCGAAAAAGCGGATGAAATTTATATTATGGATAATAACTGGATATACGGACTTAACAAGTCGGACGAAACAGTTTTCCGCGTTGCTAAGGACGGCAGTAAAACAGAATCGGTTTCTTTGAAAATCAAATGAAAAAAGGTCGGAAGAGCTGAGCCCTTCCGACCTTAATTAATATATTGAATTATACAAACACAAGCTGTACCAGCACCATATAAAGCACCGTGCTTACTCCTATGCTTAAAAGGACGTTGCCCTTCCACGCGTGAAGTCCCATAGCGATTCCGATACATACGAGCTCGGGAATACCGTGGCTTCCGCCGAGGAAGTTTACCGAGCTGATACAGTAAATAATCAGCACGCTCATTAAAGCCGGCGGAAGATATTTTCCGAGGTATTTTATCCATTTTGCGGGTTCTTTTCCGCGCCCGAAGAAGATGAACGGAGCGTATCTTGTGAACGCCGTCACGCCTGCCATAGCGGCGATTATTCCCATACTTGTCCAGAAATCACTCATAGCCGCGCCTCCTTTTTCTCAAAGGCGGGACGCAGGCACATAAGCGTTACCGATACCGCAAGCAGCGCCGGAATAAGGAAGTGCTCCGCACCGAGGATAATAAGGCTGATTACGGGAAGAATGAAGCCTATAAGCGCCGGGAGGTGGTTTTTATGAGCCTTCCATTGCTCTACCACGAGCACCGAAAACAGCGCCGTCATAACGAAATCAATGCCTTTAGTGTTAAAGGTGAACATCCCTCCGACTACCGCGCCGAGTACCGATCCGAATATCCAGTAGCAGTGGTTTAAGAAGGTTACCGCAGTGTAGAACGCTCCGCGGCTTATGCCCTCGGGAGGCTTTTCGGTTGAAAGAATCGCGTAGGTTTCATCCGTGAGCCCGAAAATAAGGTACCATTTTGTTCTGCCGATTTTATGGTAGCGGTCTATCATCGAGAGTCCGTAGAAAAAGTACCTGAAATGCAGCAGGAAGGTAATAAGGATAACGTGCGGAATTGCCGCTCCCGCCGCCAGCAGCGAAACTATAAGGTACTGGCCCGTTCCGGAAAAGATAATTACGCTCATAAAAAACGCCCATTCGGGGCCGTAGCCCTTGGCGGCGAGCATTATGCCGAACGCAAAGCCTAAGGGGATATAGCCGAACAGTACGGGCAGGCTGTATTTAAATGATTTTTTTAATGCGTTTATCATTTTAATCCGTCTTTCATATATATTAAAAAAATTATAACATATTTTAACTTTATTCACAATATCATTATGATTTTTATTTACAAATTAATCGGAGGATGATAGAATAGGATGTAAGGTTATTGAAAAGTGATAAGTGGTAAGAGAGTTCTCATTATTTTACAGGGTAAAGGGCTGAGGGCAAAGGGAAGGTCGTGAAGATAGCACGGTAAAAGACAAAGCAACGTTTGCCCGACCGGATTAATATTGATGTCAACTTGCCACTAAAAGAAGAGAATTATTCGACTAAACTGTTGACGCGGCATTGGCTGCTGTTGTTAATGCGTAATTAAACGATCTATAGCAGAACGTTCCCCAAGTATCCAAAACTTCATAGGACACTAATAGTTCGGGGGATAGAAATATATAGAAAGGAACGTCCATTTCTGACGTGGACACATAAAAAATGGGATTATTTGATAATATTTTAAACGGAGCCGATAAGACGGGTTCTTCCGCTAATCAGAACCCGGAAAGGGTTACTTTCAGCTTTGCGCGTCTTCCCGAGAGTCTTGAGGAGCTTAAGGCTCTGCCCGAGGCTTCTATGGATACGCCGTATAAAACCGCGGCGCTGTCGCTGTTAGCGCTTTGCGCGTACGCGGCTGACGAGAATATCGGCAAGGAAATGCTCAACTTTTTAAAGGGACCGGAGCCTCTTTCACCGTATGAGGAGAGCTTTTTGCGCGACAGATTCAGGGACAACAAGCTCGTGCCGTTCTCGTATTTCAAGGGAGCTAAGCCCGAGAATAACTATACTCCGGACGTACCGTTTACGGTAACGATTTTCTCAAATCCGTATTCGTTCCAGAATGAGAATTTCGCAACGCTCCACTTAAACAGCGGCGGAGCCGATAACCCGCGCCAGTTCAGGCTGAGACTCAAGCCCTCAACGGGAGTATGGTATCTCTTAGAGCAGCAGATTTTAGTAGGAATAAAACCCGCGGTAAAGGATGACCCGTGGGCGTAGAAAAAACCCGGCGCGTGCCGGGTTTTTTAATTGTCATCATGAGTGAAGCGGAATCGAAGGATCCCCTTTTTTTAGCAGGAAGCAGGAAGTATGTAGGTCGTGAAGATAGTGCTGACTTTGCCGATACAGTGGGTTCCCGGTTGTATTAATAATGTTCGTACCGCCGTTGATAATGTTTTCCAATATTCTGAACGTTTTCAAAGGCAGAATTGGTTCCCGCGGCTCGCGGGCGCTTCGCGCTAGTCGTCGTTTGCTCTGTTTACTGCGATTAAAGTATGAATCGCGACGTGAACGCCGCAACTCCTCCTCTCCCCAAAAAGCTGCGCTTTTCGGGGACCCCT
>CAJOFK010000072.1 GCA_905234015.1 uncultured Ruminococcus sp. | reverse complement strand
AAGTAACCGCGGAGGATACAACCGTACTGCTCAGCGACTTAATGCAGGGCGATGTTGTTATCAACCCCATCAAGGTTGAAAACGCTCAGGGGAGCGTTAAAATATCGGTTTCTTATGATGAAGAAAAGGATAAGTCCTTAAAGGGACTCATAAGCTGTGACGAAAACACAGGTGCAATCACCTTAAAGAAGAGCAATAATTACATCAAGAGAACATGCAGTATCGGCGTAAGTATTGAAGTATCCGGCAATATGGAATACTGGCCCGGCGAAACCGGCACATCCTTTAAGCTGACAATAAAGTAGAAAATTACATTACAAGCAAAAAATTCGGTCGGAAGACAAACTGGTTCAAGCCATAGTCTTCCGACCGATTTATTATTCAATTACATATTCTCTCAGTTTTCTATACATTTCCTCGTCGATTACCGCTTCGATTTCGATACCCTCGGCGGTATAATTCTCACTTATCAAATCGGCTTTTTCGCGGATTTCGTTCGGAACGCCCGCCATAGAAAACGGAAGCATTAATTTAACGCGCTTTATCCTTACGGGCAGGTTGTTTTCAACAGCGCTTAAAAGCGCCTCTACTCCCTCGCCCTTTTTAGCGCTTATATGAACGTTTTTATCGTCGTCCGTTCCTATTTCGAGCGGACTTAATTTATCGCATTTATTATAGACGTTTATAATCGGAGTGTCGCCGCAGCCGAGCTCAGACAGCAAATCAACCGTAACCTTCATATGAACCGCTGCTTCATCGCTGCTCGCGTCGCAGACATTAAGGATAATATCGGAAAACGCCGCTTCCTCTAAGGTGGATTTAAACGCCTCAACCAGTCCGTGCGGAAGCCTCCTTACAAGTCCTACGGTATCGATAAGCATAACCGTAACTCCGCCCGGCAGCTTCAGCGCGCGCGAGGTCGGGTCGAGCGTTGCAAACAGTTTATCCTGAGCGAGAACTCCGGCGTCGGTGAGATAGTTCATAAGGGTGCTTTTTCCCGCGTTGGTATACCCTACTATCGCGACGGTTATAACTCCGTCCTTTTCGCGGCGGTCCCTGAGCCTTTGGCGGTGGCTCTCAACCTCCTTAAGCTGAGCCTTAAGGGTTTCCATACGGCGATGAATATGACGGCGGTCGGTTTCGAGCTTGGTTTCGCCCGGGCCTCTCGTGCCGATACCTCCGCCTAAACGCGACATCTCAATTCCCTTACCGGTAAGCCTCGGAAGCAGGTACTTAAGCTGAGCAAGCTCAACCTGCAATTTACCCTCACGCGACTTGGCGCGCTGAGCGAAAATATCGAGTATAAGGGTTGTGCGGTCGATTGTACGGACGTCGCACTCGCGCTCGAGGGTTTTAATCTGAGTTGGCGTAAGCTCGCTGTCACAGATTATCAGGTCTATCTCATATGAAGTACAGATTTCCTTTATTTCGATAAGCTTTCCCGAACCGACGTAGGTAGCGCTTTCTACCCTGTCGAGCTTCTGAAGCACAGTAAGCACGGGCTCGGCACCTGCGCTCTCCGCTAAATCCCACAGCTCGTCAAGGCTCGACTGAGCGTCAAATTTTCCCGTATCAACCGACACGAGCAGCGCTCTGTCGGCTTTTTCTTTAGTTTCAATTAATGTCATAAATATACCTCAATTATTTAACGTCTGATAAAGCGCTAAGCCCTCAGCCCTTTGCCCTCATTATAAAAAAACTGTTGAATTAAATCCTTACCGGTAGTATAATATAATTTAAAGTATTTGTAAACAAGTATTTAACTGAGGTTGCTTTATGAATATCAATAATGAATACGACGTATTAATCGTCGGCTCGGGCGTTGCGGGCTTATACGCCGCCTTACAGTTTGAGGACAATATCAGCGTGCTCGTTGTATCAAAGCGCGAGCTTGAGCTCTCAAACTCGTCGCTCGCTCAGGGCGGAGTCGCCGCTGTACTCGATAAAAATCACGACAATTACAAGCTTCATATTGCCGACACCCTGATAGCCGGAAAGTTTAAAAACAACCTTTCCGCTGTTGAAAAGCTCGTTGAGCAGGGTCCCGGGGACGTTTTGCGCCTTAAGGAAATCGGCGTTGATTTCGACACCGAGAAGTCGGGCGAGCTCTCTAAAACACTTGAGGCAGGCCACTCGCGCAACCGTATAGTCCACCATAAGGACTCGACCGGCAAGGCTATCGTAGATACGCTTATTTCGGCGGTAAAGAAAAAGCCGAATATCACGCTCGCGGAAAACACCCTCGTTTTTGAAATTAATAAGGTCGAAAACGGGTTCTGGACCGAGCTTCTCCGTGAGGGCAAAATAACTCAGGTCGGCTCGAGGTTTATTCTGCTCGCGACCGGCGGAATCGGGCGCATTTACCAGTACACCACCAACTCCGCGATTGCAACCGGCGACGGCATAGCTCTCGCTCATATGCTCGGAGCGAAGATTCAGCACCTTTCCCGTATTCAGTTCCACCCTACGGCATTTGCCGCGGAAAACGCGCGCGAACGCTTCCTTATTTCGGAGGCTGTACGCGGAGAAGGCGCGGTATATTTAAACTGCAGGGGCGAACGCTTCGCCTTTAAATACGATAAGCGCGGAGAATTAGCTCCGAGAGACGTCGTTTCAAACGCCGTTATCCGTGAGTCAATCGCAACAAACAGCGAAAAGTTCTACCTCGATATCACCGCCAAGGATCCCGAATTTATAAAGCAGAGGTTCCCGATGATTTACTCAAGATGTCTTGAGGAAGGCGTTGATATGACTAAGGATAAAATCCCCGTATTTCCGTGCCAGCATTACCTTATGGGCGGTATTCAGGTCAGCACAACGGCTCAGACTACCGTCGAAGGGCTCTACGCCGCGGGCGAATGTACGCACACCGGCGTTCACGGCGCAAACCGACTCGCAAGCAACTCGCTTTTAGAGGCTCTGGTATACTCAAGAAGCGCCGCGGAAAATATGGCGGAGAAAATAGCTAAGTTCGGACGCAAGCCCTTAGGCAAGGCTCCGACGCTCCCCGAAACCTCAGGCAAAAAGCTCCCGGCGGGTATCCGCACCGAAATACGCGAAATTATGCAGGATACCTACTTCGTACTCCCGAAGCCCGAGAAATACAACGAGAGCTTTCTGCGTGTAGATAAAATTCTCAACAACCTTATAACAGGCGGCTACGAGATAACGAGCGACTTCGTTGAGGCGCGCTCAATCGCTATGGTCGCGGGAATTATACTTGATGAATTAAGAGAGGGTATCAACCTATGATTTTAAACAAAATTTATATAGACAGACTTATTGAAAACTCGCTTTTAGAGGATATAAACTACGTTGACGCGGCTACCGATTATCTTATTCCGGAAGTTCAGGAAAACACCGCGCAGTTTATCGCCAAGGCGGACGGAGTTTTAGCCGGACTTGAGGTTGCGCTCAGAGTATTCGAAATCCTACAGCCCGACTTTAAAGCCGAGGTATTTAAAAACGACGGCGACGTTCTTAAAAAGGGAGATATTATCGCTAAAATAAGCGGCAAAACAAGAACTCTCTTAAAGGGCGAGCGCACCGCTTTAAACCTGCTCCAGCATATGAGCGGAGTTGCTACGGCGACGAATGAGGCAGTTAAGATAATTGAGGGCACGGGAGCTTCTATCGCAGACACAAGAAAAACTCTCCCCGGACTCCGCCCGATTGAAAAGTATGCGGTAACGGTAGGCGGCGGTAAAAATCACCGCTATAACCTTTCCGACTGCGCTATGCTCAAGGATAACCACGTTGACGCGGGCGGCGGTATCATAAACGCCGTTAACGCACTCAGAAAAAAGCTCGGTCACACGGTAAAAATCGAGCTCGAGGTAAGAAACCTTGACGAGCTTAAGCAGGCGCTTTCCGTAGACGTTGATATTATTATGCTCGATAATATGAGCTGTGAGGATATGAAAAAGGCGGTTGAAATCACCGCGGGCAAGGCAAAGCTCGAGGCGTCGGGTGGTATCACGGCGGACACCCTGCGAGCCGTCGCGGAAACCGGAGTTGATATCATATCGATGGGCGCTATTACTCACTCCGTCAAGGCGTTTGATATTTCGCTTAAAATTTTAAAATAGTTGACAATTCTGCAAAAAAGCAGTAAACTATATAAAAACCAATACAGGGGTGCTGATTTCTTAATCGGCTGAGATTATACCCTATAGACCTGATTCGGATAATGCCGACGTAGGAAGTATGTATAATAAAGCAGCTTTGCGCCGTGCACATTCGTGTACGGCGTTAATTTTTTTAAAGGAGAGTAACCTTATGAACAAAAGAAGAGTCGTTATGCTTACCGAGACCGCGCTTTTAATCGCGCTTTCTACGGTATTAAGCTTAGTAAAAATCTTTGAACTGCCTTACGGCGGAAGCATCACCGCGTTCAGTATGGTGCCGATTATGATAGTCGCGTTCCGCTACGGCACAAAATGGGGTATGTTCGCGGGCTTTGTAAACAGCTTAATCCAGCTTTTGCTGGGAATGAGCACCCTTTCCTACGCTACCTCGGCAGTTGCCGCAGTCGCGATTATTATGCTCGACTATATCCTTGCGTTTTCGTTTATCGGACTTGCGGGCGTTTTCAGAAATCAGGTTAAGGACAGCGGATTATCCGCCGTTGCAGGCGCTACGCTCGTATGCGCTATCCGATACTTTTTCCACGTTATTTCGGGCTGCACCGTATGGGCAGGCATTTCTATCCCGACCGGCGCTGCGCTCGTATATTCCTTAAGCTACAACGCGACTTATATGATTCCGGAGACGATAATCAACGTCGCTATGGCATTCTGGCTCTGCAAGACGCTCGACTTCAGCGGCGATACAATTATGAGAGCTAAAAAATCCACTCTCTCGGGTTCAACCTTTGTATTCACCTCTTTAAGCATACTTTCGATTATTGCGGCTATAGTTATTGACGCGGTCACATTCTTCGTACCGCTTCAGAACGCAGACTCCGGCGAGCTTGATTTCTCGCTTATGTCAGGCGTAAATTTCCCGGTAATTATCATCGCGTCAGCTGCGGGAGTTGTGCTTTGCGTAGTTTTCCAGCTTTTAGCAATGCTTTTCAAGAAAAAGTCAACGCAGTAAAACCGTATTATAAGCCGTCCGCGGGGACGGCTTATTTTTCCGCTTGCATTTTTTCGCGATTTAGTGTAAACTGACACTATATCAACAAGGAGGATTCAGTTATGGCAGATTTAATTAACGATAACATTCAGGAAGACGAGGCTATAATCATTGAACTTACCGACGAGGAAGGCGTAAGCACCGAGTTCGAGTACCTTGATACTATCGCTTACGACGGCGAGGAGTACGTTGTACTTATCGAAAACAATGAGGACGCCGAGGGCGTTATTATACTTAAGATTGAGTCCGTTGACGACGAGACCGAGAACTATATCGGAGTTGACGACGAGGATACCGTTCAGGCGGTTTACGAGCTCTTTAAGGACGCCCGTAAGGACGATTTTGAGTTCACAGACTAACCCGGGTGCCCCGAGTGCCAATTCCGCCTTTGGAAAAATTCAATCAAACAGAAGCCTCGCTCAACGGCGGGGTTTTACTTTTATTGTCATTCTGAGCGGTGCCGCAGGCAGCGTTGCGACCGCCGCCTGTAGCGGATGAAGGGAGCAAAAGCGCTGCGCGCGCGAGCCCGCTCCAAGGGCGAAACGAGGCGACTATATTTTGGACCGGTAGTCGAAGAATCTCCTTCCTAAAAGTAGGAAGCAGGAAGTGCTTTAGTCGAGCAGAAAGCTCGTTTTAAAAACAACAGCGGTTTCCCGACAATATTTTTATTTCGCTGCGCGAAGCACAATATTAATTCGGTCGGGAGCGGTTGTATTGAATTCAGTCGCGCTAACTTCACGACCATAATTTTCCATTTTCCATTATCAATTTTCAATTGACCTACGTTTCGCTCCACTCAGGATGACAAGCGCTATGGCGTTTGTCACTTCCTGCTTACCGAGAACCGAAGGGGCTGTCGCACTAAGCCCCCAAATAAAAACAAGACCGGGTAGCCCGAAAGGGTTGCCCGGTTAGTGCTTTCAATGTATAATTAAATTGCAACAAAATCCACATAGAAAGCGGGTTAATT
>CAJOFK010000071.1 GCA_905234015.1 uncultured Ruminococcus sp. | reverse complement strand
AAATAATATCCTCACGCGCGGGGCCGTTAGATACGATACCGATATGCACGCCGATTTCCTTTTCGGCAAATTCGATATATTCACGGCACTCCTTCGGTAAATCCTCATACTTCTTGATTCCCGTAACGTCGCACTTCCAGCCCTTGAGCTTCTTAAGCACAGGCTTACATCTCTTGAGCTTCGTTGTACTCGGGAAGTAATCTATAATCTCTCCGTCGAGCTCATAAGCTACGCATACGGGGATTTCATCGAGATAACCGAGCGCGTCGATAACGGTAAACGCAACGGTGGTAGCGCCCTGAACCTGACATCCGTAACGGCTCGCGACTAAATCAAGCCAGCCCATTCTTCTCGGACGACCTGTAGTAGCGCCGTACTCGCCGCCGTCGCCGCCGCAGTTTCTGAGCTTATCAGCTTCCTCGCCGAAGATTTCGGAAACGAACTCGCCCGCGCCTACCGCGCTTGAATAAGCCTTAACTACGGTGATAACCTCTTTAATCTCATAGGGCGGGATTCCCGCGCCTACCGCGCCGTAGCCGGCTATAGTATTAGACGAGGTAACCATCGGGTAAATTCCGAAGTCCGTATCCTTAAGCGAGCCGAGCTGACCTTCGAGGAGAATATTCTTACCCTCGGCGATAGCTTTTCTGATGAACTGGAAGGAGTCGCCTACATACGGAGCGAGCAGTTCCTTATACTCCATAAGCTTGTTGAAAATCTCGTCAACGGAGATTTCGTCCTTATTATAAAGTCCCTTTAAGGTTGCGTTTTTAAGCTCAACCGCGTGGGCAATCTTTTCCTTCAAGCTGTCTACATCGTCGTAGAGCTCGTTAATCTGGAAGCCGATTTTGCTGTATTTATCGGAGTAAAACGGCGCGATACCGCTTTTTGTTGAGCCGAAGGAGTTTTTGCCTAAGCGCTCCTCCTCATAGCAGTCAAACGCGATATGATACGGCATAACAATCTGGGCTCTGTCGGAGATAAGCACCTGAGGCTTCGGGACTTCCCTGTCCTCAAGCTCCTTCATTTCCTTAACAAAGTTCTCAACGCTGAACGCAACGCCGTTGCCGATTACGTTAACTATATTCTGATGAAATACTCCCGAGGGGAGCTGATGAAGCGCGAATTTACCGTAGTTGTTGATGATGGTATGTCCCGCGTTAGCTCCGCCCTGAAAACGGATTACAACGTCGCTGTCGTTTGCGAGTACATCGGTAATCTTACCTTTTCCTTCATCGCCCCAGTTGGCGCCTACAATTGCCTTTACCATTTTTTATTTCTCCTCGTCGTACTTGGTCGTTCCTATCAAAAAAGGCTCTCCATCGTACGTTATTTTTTTTATCAAATTTTGGATACGCTTTAATTATACATTAATTTCCGGCTTTTCGTCCTCTAATTCACTGTATTTTTCAAGCACGGGTTTAACCTCTTCGTTTAAGAAGTCCTCGGTCTGCTCCTTAGCTCTGCCGGTATATTTTTCGGGCTGAAGGATTTTTTCCAAATCCTCGAGCGTTACGCCGAACGCCTCGTCGCCCGCGATTCTTTCAAGAAGGTCGTTTTCGCCGCCTTCCTCCTTAATCACCTTAGAAGCAGCCATAGAGTGCTGACGGATTTTCTCGTGGAGCACCTGACGGTCAGCGCCGCGGTACTTAACGGCGTCCATCATAATATTCTCGGTCGCCATAAACGGAAGCTCTTTTCTCAGGCGGCTTTCAATAACCTTAGGATACACAACAAGTCCGTCGGCAACATTCGCGTAAAGGTTAAGAATACCGTCAATCGCGAGGAACGCTTCGGGAACGCTCAGGCGCTTATTTGCGCTGTCGTCGAGGGTACGCTCAAACCACTGGGTAGCTGATGTGAAATAGCCGTTTAACACGTCTACCATAACGTATCTTGACAGAGAGCCGATTCGCTCGCTTCTCATCGGGTTGCGCTTATATGCCATAGCGGACGAGCCTATCTGATTCTTCTCAAACGGCTCCTCAACCTCTTTGAGGTGCTGAAGAAGTCTTATATCGTTAGAGAACTTCGAAGCCGACTGAGCGATTCCGGCAAGCACGTTCAAGAACTGGGAGTCAACCTTACGGGAATAGGTCTGACCGGAAACGGCAAAGCAGCCCTTATAACCCATTTTTTCTGCAATCTTTTTATCGAGAGCCTTGCACTTCTCGTGGTCGCCGTCAAAAAGCTCCAAAAAGCTCGCCTGAGTACCGGTAGTACCCTTAGAGCCTAAAAGCTTAGCCTTAGAGAGCTGATACTCAACGTCCTCTAAATCGAGTAAAAGGTCCTGAATCCAGAGGGTAGCTCTTTTACCGACCGTAGTCGGCTGAGCGGGCTGAAAATGAGTAAAGCCCAAGGTCGGGAGCGCCTTATACTCATCGGCAAATTTCGAGAGATTTCTTATAACCGTAACGAGCTTATTTCTTACAACCTTAAGCGCCTCGGTCATAATGATGATGTCGGTATTATCGCCGACATAACAGGACGTAGCGCCGAGGTGGATAATTCCCTTAGCGTTAGGGCACTGCTGACCGTAGGCGTAAACGTGGCTCATAACGTCGTGGCGCACGAGCTTTTCGCGTTCAACCGCAACCTCGTAGTTAATATCGTCCTTATGCTCCTTAAGCTCGTCAATCTGAGCCTGAGTTACGGGCAGGCCGAGCTCCATTTCAGCCTCGGCAAGCGCAATCCAGAGCCTTCTCCAGGTTCTGAACTTCATATCGGGAGAGAAGATATACTTCATCTCCTTGCCCGAATAACGCGAGGATAACGGGCTTTCGTAAACATTTTTACTCATCGGTATTTTCCTCCTTTGAGGCACAATTATCTTTATTAAAATTCATACCGCCGCGTTCCTTGCCCTTTAAGGTCATCTTGGTGGTAGCGGCAGGATAGTTTCCGCTGAAACAGGCGTCGCAGTATTTTCCGTTGCACTTATACCCGAGCATTTCGTCGAGCGAATCAGCCGGAAGATACGCGAGTGAATCCGCCTTAGAGAGCTTGCAGATTTCGTCGATAGTATGATTAACGGCGATAAGCTCTCCCCTTGAGGGGATATCGGTTCCGTAATAGCACGGCCATAAAAACGGCGGCGAGCTTATACGCATATGAACCTCTTTAGCTCCGGCTTCGCGGAGCATATTCGTGATGCGGTCAATCGTAGTACCGCGCACGATACTGTCGTCTATTACGACAACTCTTTTACCCTTTATCATATCGGTTATCGGGTTAAGCTTTATTTTAACCGACTTCATACGCTCGCTCTGAGAGGGCTTTATGAAGGTACGGCCGATATAGCCGTTCTTAACGATTCCCTTTTCGTAAGGAATACCGCTCTCCTCCGAGTAGCCGATAGCCGCGTCAATACCCGATTCGGGAACACCGATAACGAGGTCGGCGTCGACGGGGCTTTCTCTCGCGAGAATCCTTCCCGCCTGCTTGCGGGCTTCGTAAACGCTTAAGCCGTCGATAAAGCTGTCGGTACGCGCAAAGTAGATATATTCAAAAACACAAAGGCTTTTTCTGCATTTCTTCTCAGGCTTTATACTCCTGATACCTCTTTTATCAACAACGACGATTTCGCCCGGCTCAACGTCTCTTACAAACTTAGCTCCGCAGGCGTCGAGTGCGGCGGATTCGCTCGCGAACACAACGGAATTGTTGTAGCGTCCGATACAAAGCGGTCTGAAGCCGTGAGGGTCGCGCGCGGCAATAAGCTTAGTCGGGCTCATAACGAGCAGCGAATACGCTCCCTCGAGCTTTTTAACCGCCTCAATAACCGCAGTTTCGGCTGAGCTTGAGTTAAGGCGCTCCCTCGCTATCATATAACAGATAACCTCGGAGTCAATAGTCGTCTGAAAAATTGCGCCTGTACGCTCAAGCTTTTTGCGGATTTCCACGGCGTTCGTAAGATTTCCGTTATGAGCTACGGCTAAGGTACCCTTAATATAACGCATAACAAGCGGCTGTGCGTTTTCCGGCACAGAACCGCCTGCTGTTGAATAACGGACGTGGGAAACTGCCATCTGTCCGTTTAATGAGTCTAATACAGAATTGTTGAAAACCTCGGTAACGAGCCCCATATCCTTATGGTAGTCCATTACACCCGAGTCGGAAACGGCTATGCCGCAGCTCTCCTGACCGCGGTGCTGAAGGGCTAAAAGCCCGTTGTAGCACGCGTAGGCAGGATTGATTGAGCCGTCGCTGTATATACCGAAAACTCCGCATTCCTCGTGGAGTCCTTCTTTTGGAAGATTATCGAAACTAAAATTCAAGGTTTCACGCTCCGTAATTTTTAGTGGCCGGTGGTTAGTGGCTGGTGGCTGGTAACTGAGAACTGATAACTGTAAACTGATAACTGAATCAGCTGAGTCCTACTCGCTTCATCATCTCGGCGTAGGCGTCCTCTACTCCGCCCATATCGCGGCGGAAACGGTCTTTATCGAGCTTCTCGTGAGTATCTACATCCCAGAAACGGCAGGTATCGGGAGAGATTTCGTCCGCGAGGAGGATTTCACCCTTAAAGCGTCCGAACTCAATCTTAAAGTCGATAAGCTCAACGTTTACGCTCTTAAAGAACTCAACCATAACCTCGTTTACCTTATAAGCATACTCGGAGATTTTACTGAGCTCGTCCTCGGTTGCGGCGCCGATAGCGAGAATCTGACTGTTGTTAATCATCGGGTCGCCGAGGTCGTCGTCCTTTAGGCAGAACTCGAGAGTCGGGTTTTTGAGCTGATAGCCTTCTTCTACGCCGAAGCGCTTCGAGAATGAACCCGCAGCCTTGTTGCGGATAATTACCTCTAAGGGTACGATTTCAACCTTCTTCATAAGGGTATCTCTGTCGTTTAACTCCTCAACGTAACATGTGGGAACGCCCTTAGCCTCTAAAAGCTTGAACATAAAGTTGCTCATACGGTTGTTTACTACGCCCTTTCCGACGATAGTACCCTTTTTCTCACCGTTAAAGGCGGTAGCGTCGTCCTTATAGGAAACGATACAATAATCGGCGTCATCGGTAGCGAATACCTTTTTAGCCTTACCCTCGTACATCTGCTCTTTCTTTTCCATAGTTAACCTCCGTTAAAAGTACAGTAGATTTATAAATATTTTTACAGGTACAATTATATAATAAAAACGCCCGAATTTTAGTACGCTAAAAGAATTAAACTCACTTTTGGACGTTTACTTAAAAATCGGGAAAGAGTTATGGAAATATTGTTGAAATTGTTAGGAAGTATCGTCAGTTCTCAGTAAGCAGCAAGCGGGAAGAGCGAAGAACGAAAACAAGGACAACCCCGAGGGCTTCCGCCTCTCGGACGACGAAAGAACCCGCCTCGACAAGCGCAACAGAAATTACAACTGCGAGCTCAAATACGAGGCGGAGGTTATGGAGCTTCTGGATTTCAACCTGCCTCCCTGCGAGTGGAGTGAGGTAAACCCGGCAAAACTCTCGGCGTTTATGCCCGGCACAAATGCCGTACAAATCGGAAAGGTGTTAAATAAGTTAGCAGAAGATTTTGAAATGATTAAAAAGAAAACGGTTAAAAACGTAAACTATTATAAAATACCTTTAAAAAGGGCACTATTAAAAAATAGTCTGTATTAATATGTGTTCAGGTTAGGGGTGGGTTAGGGTTTAGGTTAGAGTTAATTATTAAAGAAAACAACCTCTAACCCCGCATAAATACTGGATTTCATAAACTAGGTTAGGGTTGTAGAGTAAATATCGTATAAACTTTTTAAAAGTAAAAAAAGAATTTATATAATATATGATTTTTTAGTATCTTTACAATTCTTTTTTAGTTCTCAGTTCTCAGTTCTCGGTTCTCAGTTCTCGGTCGTGAAGATGGAGCCGGTGTAGGATTAAGGTTTTCCCGGTACAAAATATAGTCGCCTGTCTCGCGCTAAGGACGCGCTCGTCACGCTCGTTATTTTGCACAG
>CAJOFK010000070.1 GCA_905234015.1 uncultured Ruminococcus sp. | reverse complement strand
AAGTGTTGAATTTAGCAGTCAGATATGTTATAATAGGATTATCCTACAAAGACATATCCGACTGTGGAAAGGAGCAAAATGAGTAAACAGTCAGATAAAGACAAAATAACCGCCCTATACTGCCGACTATCCCGTGATGACGAGAATGAAGGCATATCGGGCTCAATTAAAAATCAAACAGAAATTTTACAACGCTATGCCGCTGATAACGGCTTCAAAAACACTCGCTTGTTTATAGACGACGGCTTTTCCGGCACAAACTTTGACCGTCCTGCCTTCAATGAGATTATGAAGCTCGGAGAAGAAGGCAAAATCGGAACGCTGATTGTCAAAGACCATTCCCGTCTCGGACGTAACCGCTTAGTAGTCGGAGCCTTGATGGAAGAAGAATTTGACCGTATGGGCATTCGCTATATCGCCATCATGGATAACATCGACACCAAGAACGGTATCAGCGACCTTGTACCTATGCAGGACTTATTCAACGAATGGCACGCAAAGAACACCAGTGACAAAGTGCGCAAGGTATTCAAAAGTAAAGGCGAATCGGGCAAGCCGTTGACCACTAATCCGCCGTATGGATACATGAAAAATCCCGACAATAAAGACGAATGGATCATAGATGAACCAGACGCCGAGATTGTCAGGCGTATATTCAAGATGTGCATATCAGGACTCGGACCGTCGCAGATTGCAAAACAGCTAAAAACAGACAAAGTGATGACTCCGACGGAGTACTGGATCAGCATTGGTAGGAACTGTGGCAAGCCACCGAGCGTACCGTATCATTGGTGCCCAGCTACTGTTGCCGATATTCTCGGTAAACAAGAGTATTGCGGAGATACAGTCAACTTTCGCAGCCGACGCAAGTCCTTCAAGAACAAGAAGAAGGTTGAGCTTCCACCCGAACAATGGTTGGTATTTGAAAACACCCACCCTGCCATTATTGATAGAGAAACCTTTGAACTTGTAAAAGAGCTGCGCAAGAACAAGCGAAAGCCGACAAGAACGGGAATCGTCAGTATGTTTTCGGGATTGGTTTATTGCGCCGACTGCGGTGAGAAGTTGTATTACAGCGCAACCAACAACTATAAGGAAAATCAAGCGTACTTCTTCTGTTCATCCTATCGCAAAAACTCCGACGTATGTTCAGCCCACTACATTAGAGAAAAAGTGATCTACTCGTTGATGCTGGAAAATATGCAGAGGGTGTTTCTGAATGTTCAAGCCTACGAAAAAGAGTTTGCCCGAAAGCAAATGAATTGCTACACCGAGGAGAAGCGCAAGGAGTTGTCGGCGAAGCGTCGAGACCTGAACAAAATCAAAAAGCGAATAACTGAAATCGATGAACTCATCTTAAAAATCTATGAGGATAACGTCTCGCACAAGATTTCGGACGAACGCTTTGAAATGTTTAGCAAACGATATGAAGCCGAACAACACGAGCTAAAGTCAAAGATACCTAAGCTTGAAGCCTACCTGTCAGCTGAAACCGACAAAACTGAAAGCTTGCAGAAATTTATAGCAAGAGTAAAGCAAGTCACCAACCCAACCGAGTTGACGCCGGAACTTGTCAACGAGTTTATCGACAAGATTGTTGTTTCCTCACCTTGCTATCTCGACGGCAAACGGTATCAGTTGATTGACATTCACTACAAAGGCGTTGGTATCATCAATATCCAAACACCTGAAGAATTTGAAAAAGGTTTTCAAGCCAAAATGAAACAGCGCAGAAAAAAGTCAGCATAACAAAAAACTACGGCATAGCATAAAGCCGTGCCGTAGTTAAATACATAAGATTTTTACAAGAGCCGCCCATTAGGGTGTAACTTCCTTACGAAGTACACCCTCAGGGTGGACTTTTTAAATTAACATATTATTTAACTTTAATCTTAAGCACCTTGCTTACAGTCTTTGACTTATAACCTGAGTTGCCCTTAGCTTTAACCGAAATCTTAATCTTATAGGTCTTCTTAGCGTACTTACCCTTCTTGATAACTACGGAGCCGTTCTTCTTAACGGTAACCTTCTTATAAATCTTGGAATCAGAACCCTTCTTAACCTTGGAAACGGTTACGCTGCCCTGAGCCTTAGAAACCGTGAATACCTTCTTAACGGTAACGGTCTTTTTCTTAAGGTCCTTAGCCTTTACGGACTTGGTTTTAGCAGTTACCTTAAGGGTATTTGCTTTCTTCTCGGAGCCGCTTGACGCGCCTGTAACAACCTCTTCAAAGGAAGCCTTATCGGTGATATCCTTATCATCCAAGCTGCATACGATAACCTCGCCGGGCTTCTTGCTTACTTCAACAGTACCTGTGCCTGCTGCGCTTACGGTAAAGGATACGGCAACGAGCATCTGCTTGGTTGTAAAATCATATCCCTCATAGTTTGAGAAGTTGAAGTCAATCTCATTCGCAACACCTTCGGTGTAGTTTACTACGGGGCTGCCTACGAGACTGCCGAACTTAACTTCCTTAACAGTGAGAACATCGCCGGGATAATAAATAATAAACTGGCCGTTCTCAATCTTCTCGGGAACTGTCATATTAACGGTATAGGTAACTACGCTGCCGATTTTAGCGGAATAGGTCTTACCGTTAACCGTGAATGTCGGGTCGGAAGCCGCGCTTACGGCTGCTGCTGAGATACAGCTTAAAATCATAATTGCGGCAATAATAATAGCAATGGTTTTTTTCATTTTAGGAACCTCCTTTTTATCCATTTAATTGTAACACAATAAAGCGCAAAAATCTATAGTTAAATATGTATATTTTTAGAGCTAAATTTTGTACTAATTGAATAATTGTTTTTTGTAGACTTTAGGCGCTTAAAATGATATAATTTTATTATCCATATAACGGAGGGAAAATTATGTTAAAAAAACTCACTTCAATCGCACTTTGCGCCGTTATTATACTGACGTGCGCCGCAACAATTTCATCCTGTTCAGGCTCAGGCTCCGGCACAAGCTCGAGCTCGGGCACATCAGAGGGTGACGCCGCGAATACAAATTATAATCTAACGGAAAACATCAAGGACGGTACGATACTACACTGCTTCTGCTGGAATTTCAAGACTATTGAAAACTCGCTCGACGATATCGCCGCCGCGGGCTACAGCGCAATTCAGACCTCGCCTGTAAACGAATGTCTTGAGGGCGAAAACGGCGGTATGTGCCTTTACAGCGACGGATACGGAAAATGGTATTACCACTTCCAGCCTACCGATTACCGTATCGGTAACTATCAGCTAGGCACCCGCGACGAGTTTAAGTCGATGTGTAAAAAGGCTGATAAGCTCGGAATCAAGGTAATTGTCGACGTTGTCGCGAACCATACTACTCCTACTACAGGCTCAATAAACAAGAACCTGCTCGACGCTGTAGGAGGAATCGACAACCTTTTCCATCAGAACAGCAGTAATGATATCTCCGACTACTCTAACCGCCTCCAGTGCACTACCTATAAAATGGGCGGGCTCCCCGATATCAACACCGAGAATAAAAAGTATCAGGACTATTTTATTAAGTTCTTAAACGATTGTATCGCCTGCGGAGCCGACGGCTTCCGTTACGACGCGGCAAAGCATATCGGACTTAAGGACGATCCGAAGGATCCCAAGAGTACGAAAAACAACTTCTGGGACAGAGTTACCACCGAAATAACCGACGCTAAGAGAATATTCAACTACGGCGAGGTGCTTCAGGGCAACGGCGACCGCATAGAGGATTATATTAAGAAAATCGGAGCCTGCACCGCCAGCACCTACGGCGGAACGCTAAGAAACGGCATACTTATGAACAACCTCGACAGCTTCACCCTTAAGGACTTAAGAGTAGGAAGCAAGCCCGACTGCGTAACCTGGGTTGAGTCGCACGATAACTATATCAACGACGGCAACTGGCAGGCTATGGGCGACGAGGACGTTATCACCGGCTGGGCGGTTATCGCCGCAAGAGCTAAGGGCACTCCCCTGTTCTTCGACCGTCCCTACGGCTCGTCTATGGAGAATCAATGGGGCGATATGAACCGTATCGGCGCAAGCGGAGATATGTTCTACAAGGATAAGAGAGTTGTCGCCCTTAACTTCTTCAGAAACGCTATGGTCGGCGAAAACGAGAAGTTTATAAATCCCGATGACGACACCTCCGCACTTGAAATCTGCCGCGGAAACAAGGGCGCGGTAATTATAAATACCTCTAACGAGCTCGACGTTAACTTTAAAACGGCGTTAGCTGACGGAACATACATTGACCGCGTTGACGGAAAAACCGAATACACCGTTAAGGACGGCAAAATAAAGGCGGATAAGCCCGTACCCGAGTACAGCGTTGTCGTTCTTTACAACGAAGGCTATACCGAATACGCTCCCGCCGCAACGGTTAAGGTTTCCGATAAGACTAAATTCAACTACAGCGGCAAAACCCTCGCGGTTAAGCTCGAAGCTAAAAACGCCGAATCCGCCACCTACAGCGTAAACGACGGAAAAGAAACCGCCTATAAAAACGGCGATAAGATTACGCTTAAGGCGAAGGACGCTACCGACGGAGTTTTAAGCCTTACCTTAAGAGGCAAGAACTCATCAGGCAAGAGCACATATATGATTTACTACTTCAAGAACGATACCGAAACCGGAAAGAGCTCCGGCAAAATTCTTGAGCCCGGCGATAAATTCACCCTCGTAAAGCCCTCAGGCTGGGGCGATAAGATTTACGCCTACATCTACGGCGACGGCGCTCAGGAAGCCGAGTGGCCGGGACTTGAGATGACTAAAAACGGAGATAAGTACGAGTATAAGTGCAAGTACGACTGGGATAACGCTTACGTTATTTTCAGCGACGGCAGCACTCAGTATCCCGGCGAAAACGAGCAGGGCTTACCGCTCGAAAAGGATAAGGAATATACTATTCCCTGATGAGGTGAAGCCTTATGAAAAAACTTTTAATCATAATTTCGGTTTTAGCGCTTATTATAGTTTTGCCCGGCTGTAATAAAGATAAAAAGCCCGAGGGTAAAAAGGAAGCTGTGCTTCAGTTCGATTCCTTTGACGGAGGCGGCCCCGAATATAAAATAAAGGTTAAGGATAAATCAATCGTAAAATACACCTGCGAAAAGCAGTACGAAAAGGACGACCACGAGGAGCTCGACGGAGCGGGATTTGATATAGTATACACCTTTAAGGGCAAAAAGCCCGGAAAGACCGATATAGTCGTAACGGGAGCCTCCCCCGATAACAAAAACTACCGCGCAGCCTATACCGCAAAGGTAGATAAGAAACTGAATATAACAATTAAACTTAAAAGGCAGTAAAATGCAGCCGGCTCGCTTAGTTGAGCCGGCTGCTGCTTTAGTCAGATATTCAATTAATAACCTCATATATTCAGTAAATAAACCCCTAAATTAAGGTAGCTTGCGAACAGCACCCATGCTAAATAAGGAAGCTGCAAAAGTCCGGCGGTTCTGTCCTTCTTATAAAACCTCACTGTCATAACCGCAACGAGCACATCGAGTATTACAATCCACACAAACGCGAGCAGCCGCCATTTAAGGTTAAAGAAGATAACAGGCCATAAAAGATTCACGAAAAGCTGAACATAATAAACCCACGTTACGCTTGTATCGGCGGCGCCTTTGTCCTTTATTATCGCGAACGATATTCCCATAAGCGCATAAAGTATCGTCCATACTACCGGAAACAAGAACGACGGCGGAGAAAGCGGCGGTTGGTCGAGCATTTCGTAGTCCATAGCGCCCGAGGTAATCAGCCCCGTTATTCCGCCCAGCGCGAGCGGTATTATAATTGAAACCGCGTACAGCTTTATTTTTTCCCAGTTGATTTGAATTGCCATAACCACAACTCCGTGAAAGTATTCTTGTTGTAGTTTATGCTTTATTAGGGATTATTATTCATAAACGCGGATGTTTCTATTCGTTATCAATAACAAAATAAACGGAATAAAATCCACGGTA
>CAJOFK010000069.1 GCA_905234015.1 uncultured Ruminococcus sp. | reverse complement strand
CGAGATGAAAACTTCTCAAATATAAAACATACGTCGCTCGCACCATTGAAACAGGGGAGTATCTAAAAGATACTCCCTGTTTCAATTATACAAATAGGGTGCGGCGACAGGACTTGAACAGGGCGTGCCGAGGATTAAGCGTCAGCGTAATCCGCAGGTAAAAACAGTTCTGTGAACTGTTTTTAGCCCGCCGCGCAGATGACACTTTTAGTTCAGCACACGCCGCAACAGGCGAGATGAAAACTTCTCAAATATAAAACATACGTCGCTCGCACCGAAACAAAAGGGGCTGTGAAAAAAACATTAAATACCACAAATAAGTATAGCCCAAAACAAGGAAGATTTGATGTATTTATTTCAGATTTAATAAAAATATCTGATCCGGTAATGACATTTGACCATATCATGGAGGAGATTGAAATAGAAAAGTATATCTCAAGAACACAACCTACACAGTAGGACGCAAGGGATACAATCCGGTCAATATGTTAAAAACAATCTTGTTTGGTTTTATGGACAAAGAATCTTGTTCTTATCTTATTTCGCTGATATTTATGATTTTGTCACCACAAAACTCAAAACTCGGAATCCAGTACTACTGAATTCCGAGTTTTTCTACAGACTGAGACATCCAACGGATGTCCTTTTGTTTTGTTATGTGATTCGGGACTTGAAGCCGAGGAATAATTAATACAACAATTTACCCCCGATTTGTAAATTAGGCTACACATTGATTATCTGCTGTAGTTTTGGCTACAGATCGGGGGCATTTTATCTGTATGCAAGCGTGATTTTATGTGCTATATTATAGTCACAACAGAAACACAAAACAATTTTCAAACACAAAAACAATTTCAAAGGAGATAATCAAAATGACAAGCACAAAGAAAATCGCAATCACATTCGTATCCGGAATCCTCACATTAATCATGGCAACATCAGCCTCATTCTTCCTCGCGGGCTTCAGGGCAGACGCAGCGGAATACAAAGGCAGCGCTCAGGCTCACGCTTCTCAGAAGATGGAACTCCCCGAAAAAACAACTAAGCTTAATCAGTTTGCTAAGGCATATTATTTCAAGGCAACAGGCAAACCCTCAAAGGGTTACGACTGGACATACAAAACCGACTGCAATAATGTAAAAGTAAAGTGCAAATATGATTTCACAGCTCATAAGTATACATTCAAAATCACAGGCACAAGCTACGGACTTAACCACTTCACACTCAAGTACAAGACCTCCGATACAAAGTGGGAAAGCGTTAAGATGACGCTCTTCGTAGACAGCGAAAAGAACATTATGAGAACATCGTAAAACAAAAAGCAAACCTCCCGAAAGCAAATTCGGGAGGTGATTTTTTTACTTTATAAGAAAAAAAACATTTTATATTTCCCGCTCAGTTGCGCCCTGCGTGCGCACGAGCGATGGATATACGAAAGCTCCGCACTTAGGTGCGCACGCTTTCTTGTTTTATTTGAGTTAATATATAGTCGTCGGTGTGGCTGTTAAGGTCGGTAATTGCTTTGATGATAAAGTTTTTCGGCTGACTGAAATCCTCACACACCCATTTTTCGAGTATAGCTATACATCCGTTAGCCTGATAAGAGCAGTAATAGCTCAGGCGGCAGTCGCTGTAATCTGTGCCCGCTTTTTCCGACTGAATTACGCGGAAAAGTCCCTCGATCATTTTCTCGAATTTATTTCTCATAACCGCGGTGTTGTGAGCGCTGAAAATCATCTTGAATATTTTAGGATTATCATAAATATAATCCGCCATACCTGACGCGAAGTTTTCGGCGTTGTTCTCCTGATAACCTAAAATCAGAATACCGAGCTCGGAGAGTATGTCGTTCTCCATTTTATCGTATAAATCATATATATCAAGATAGTGCTTATAGAATGTTACGCGGTTAACGTCCGCTGTGTCGGAGATTTCCTGAACCGTTATTTTCCGGAGCTCCTTTTCAGCGAGCAGCTCAGCGAGAGCGTTGGTAATAGCTCTGCGCGTTTTAAGCGCGCGCTTGTCGATTTTCTTTTCAGCCATATTTTCACTTCCTTTAAAATATAAGTTAATTATATTTGAACTCATGAAAAATGTCAAACCAAAAACTTTTGCTTTTGGATGCGGTTTATTTAAAGAATTTATATTTTTTTAATTTATTTTCATTTTTTAAATATTTGTCGGACATTGTATGTTATAATAATTAAAGTTTTTATAATCCATAAGTGAGGGGATTTTATGAGAAAAATTATTTCAATTTTATTATCGCTTTTGATAATAATCTCATTATTATCAACCGTATTATCATCAAACGCTGTCGCTGTGTCTGAAAAGCTTTTTGACAACGGCTTTTACTACAGACTGAGCGAAGATAACAAGGCAACTGTTACCGGGTGGGATTCTGACGAAGAATACTTATATATCCCGGATGAACTCGGAGACGGTTATCCCGTAACCGCAATCGGTGACGAAGCGTTTAAGGGTAATCTGAAAATGGTTTCCGTTAACTGTGAGGTTGAGCTGGATAGTATCGGCGACTACGCTTTTGAGGCTTGCTCGCATCTTAAAACAGTTAATTTCAGCGGTAAAATCGGAAAAATAGGCGCGGGAGCATTTTCAACATGTTCCTCGCTTACTGAGGTTAAGTTTAATAAAAATATTGAGTTGATAGGTAAAGGCGCGTTCTTCTTCGATAAAAAGCTCCAATCCTTCGGCTTTCCGCAAAAACTGGAAAACATCGGCGAATACGCATTTGCGTTCAGCGGAATTTCAACCGTCGTAATGAATAATAAAATTAAAAATATTCCCGAGAGACTGTTTTACGGCTGTGGCAATTTGCAGAGTATTTCGCTGTCGAATAATCTCGAAACAATAGGTGATTATGCTTTCGCTAACTGTGAAAAGCTCGATATTGACTCTTTCCCTGACAGCCTTGACAAAATCGGCAGACACACGTTTGATCACTGCGGACTTTCCGCGCTTGATTTTAACGGCTCCGAAGTCGGTGAGTACGCTTTTTCCGAACTCGGAGACACGCTTGAAGAGATACGCTTCTCGGATAATCTTAAAAAGGTCGGCAAGCTTGCTTTTGCGGGAACAAAGGTCAAAAGTATTGAGCTTCCCGATAACGTCGATTTTGAAAACGGTGCGTTTGCGGGAATAATAACGGATAATTATTCTGTAAAAGAAACAAATGACGAATATATTGCGGCAGACGGAGTAGTTTATTCAAAGGATAAAAAGACGCTCGTTTATTACCCCGCTGAAAAGGGCTATAACTTCGAAACCGCGGGAGATAACCCCGCTTATACCTATAACGTACCGGAAAGCACAGAGAATATAGCTCCATACGCGTTTTACGGCGCGAACCTTGTTACAGAGGTGAAAATGCCCGACGCACTTAAAAATATCGGCGCTTACTCTTTCTACAGAGCGGGACTTAAAACAGTTAATATTCCCACCGGCGTTAAGGCCGTTAAGGAATACGCTTTCGCGAGAGTAAGCTCGGCCGAAAAGCTTGACCTCGGCGCTGTTGAGAAAATTGAGGATATGGCGTTCTTCGATTTCAGCGGAGATAAAATATCGGTTAAGATACCCGATACGCTTAAAGCTTTTAATACGAGCGCTTTTACAGGTCAGGACATTGAATTTAAAGCTGAAAAAAATTATAAGGTCAATGACGGAGTTTTGTATTCGGCAGACGGTAAAAAGCTCCTTTGCTTCCCGAAGTCCGAGAAAACATCCTTCACGATTCCCGACGGGGTAGAGGAAATCGGTGACCGCGCATTCGCTCTTAATAACACGACTGCCGAAATTCATATTCCTGATTCGCTTAAAACAATCGGAAAAGAAGCTCTCGAATACTATGTTGACTGCGACAACGATTATGAAAACCTTGTATTTAAGGATGGGATTTGCCTGATTGGTAACGCATCCAAGGAAGTTAAAACCTATGCGGACAATCATAACATCGGTATTTTCAGCGAGAAGCCTGCTCAGAACATAGAAGAAATCACTCTCAAGGGCAATGAAAGCGCTGACTTTATCATCAGCGGCGCTGATGCTTCAGACCTTATCTATTCGTCAAACGACGATAAAATCGCCTCTGTTTCGGACAGCGGAAAAATAACGGGACTGAAAAAAGGCACGACCTATGTCACCGCTGCTGCCGGTACCACATATTTTAGATGCAAGGTAATGGTCACTTCCGACAGCACGGAAAAATACACGGGCTTTGACGACAGCGGCTATTACGAAGTTACTCCGAAGACCTATGAACTGTGGCGAGAGAATTATCTTAAAAACAACAGCTATTTAGTAGATAATTATGACGAGGACAGCGACGAAAAGGCGATGGGAGCGTACCAGAGCGAGGATTATTATATGGCTATGGACGGCGTAACATATAACGGAAGCAACTTCTATCAGATGGGACTTTTAAAATTCGGCGAGAATTACGAGCCGATGCTATCTATGCTGAATCATTCCTGCAACACCGAGCTTGCCCGCCACAAAAATACTGACAGCCTTGTCCTCTACAGCGGAGCAGAACCCTACGCCTCAAGATTTATAGCGGGAGAGTATAACACCCTCAGAAATCTAAAAGCCGCAAAAGGTAAAACCTTTAAGCATCCCGAGTATGTAAGTACAACCCTTTCGCCGAATGTAGCGAATGATTTTTACAGCAAGGGCGAGGGTATTATGTACATAATCTACGCGGAAAAATCTGCGCTCGATAATATTCCCTCGGGCTTGATAGCCGCTATGCACTCCGACTTTGAGTACGAACAGCTCTTCGCGCCCGGAAGCGAGTTTGAGGTAATCGACGCGGGCGTTAGATGGTTTGAAAACAGCGAGTGGCAGCAGGAGGGTGACGAAGAAAAAAACGGCTACCAGCGCTATGTTAAGCTCAGGCTTCTCGGCGGAAAGGATACGCCCGATTCACGTCCGATTCCCGAAATCAAGCTCAGCGGAAACGCAAAAAGCCTTTATGTCAAAGCAACTGCCGCCCTTAAACCGTCGTTTTTAAATTCCTATGACCATAACGCGAAATACTCAAGCAGTAATTCAAAGGTCGCGAAGATTAACTCAAAAGGTAAAATCACCGCGATTAAAAAGGGAACGGCAACCATTACCGTGTCAAATTCCGAGACAAAGACCTCGTTTAAGCTTACCGTTAAAAACCCGAAGCTTAACAGAAAAACCCTTTCCTTAACAAAGGGAAAAACCTTTACCCTTAAAATCAAGGGGAAGGTCGGTTCGGCAAAATTCAAGTCAAAAAATAAGAAGATTGCCGCAGTTACGAAAAAGGGCGTCATAAAAGCCAAAAGCAAGGGCAGTACTGTAATTACGGTAAAAACCAACGGAATAAGTCTTAAGTGTAAGGTAAAGGTTAAATAGTTTTCCGGAGGATGAATTGAAAACTGAATTGTTTATGAAAGAATAAACAGCATATTATAAGAATAGGTGTATTGATTATGAAAAAGATATTATTAGCAATAATTATAGTTTTAACCATGTTGTCAGCGTTGTTTGTGATGACTACTGTTTCGGCGCAAAGCAAAACGGAGGGTATTCTCGCCTCAATGACTACCGAGGAGAAAATCGCTCAGATGATTATGCCCGCGTTCCGTTACAGTACGGACGAGGAGGGCAATAAAACTAAAGTTACTGAAATTACCGACGATATTTCCGAGTGCCTTAATAAGCACGGCTTTTCCGGTGTAATATTATTCGGACAGAATATTTCCGGGAATGCTCAATCAACAAAATTGGTTGATCAGCTTCAAAAGGCAAACGCAAAAAACACCGCTCACACTCAGCTCTTAATCGCAACCGACCAGGAGGGCGGCACAGTTACCCGACTCGCTCACGGTACAACTATGATGGGCAATATGGCGCTCGGTGCAATTAATGATTCCGAGGTTACTGAAGAAGCAGCTGCGGTTATCGGAAACGAGTGTAAGGCTCTCGGAATTAATGTCGATTTTGCTCCTGTTGTTGACGTAAACAACAATCCTGCCAACCCGGTTATAGGTGTTCGCTCATTCTCCGATGACGCGCAGATGGTTGCAAAGCACGGAAGTGAATTTGTAAAAGCGCTGAATAATACCGGCGTTGTATCTACGCTAAAGCATTTCCCCGGACACGGCGATACCGACACGGACAGCCACACGGGGCTCCCGATGGTTGACAAGAGTTATGATGAGTTAGCGAAGAATGAGCTTGTTCCCTTCAAGGCTTGTATTGAAGCAGGCTCTCAGATGATTATGACTGCTCATATTCAGTATCCTCAGATTGAAAAGGATACCTATAAATCCAGGCTGGACGGCGAGCAGGTTTATATTCCCGCCACACTTTCCGACGATATTATCACGGGTGTTTTACGTAACAAGCTCGGCTACAACGGCGTTGTTATAACCGACTCTATGGAGATGGACGCTATCGCAAAGCATTTTGACAAGTACGACGCCGCAAAGCTTGCTGTAGAAGCGGGTGTTGATATTATTCTTATACCTGTTGACACTACCGCAAAGGCAGGCTTTGCCGAGATGGATACATATATTTCAACCTTAGCTCAAAAAGCTGATAACGGCGAGATTTCTATGGAAAAAATCAACGCCGCTGTACTCAGGATTTTAACGCTAAAAGAAAATAACGGCTTACTTGATTCCTACAGCGTTACCGATATTGAGAAAAAGGTTGAGAACGCCGTCAATACTGTAGGTACAAAGGCTTCGCACGATAAAGAGTTCGAGCTTACAAAGAAAGCAATCACTCTTGTTAAAAACGATAACGACACTCTGCCCCTTACAAGAGAGAACGAGGACACAGTAGTGCTCGTTCCGTTTGATAACGAAGTTGATTCTATGATTTACGGTATTAATAAACTATATGATGACAATAAGCTTCCCGAAGGCTCATCAAGGGCAGTTTTCTCATATTATCAAAAGACCGCCGAGGAGCTCCTTCCTCTGCTTAAGGACGCTGAAAACGTGGTGTTTGTGTCCGAAATATACGGCGCGTCGGGACTGAAAAACGCCAAGGCTCAGCTTGCTGACGAGATTGAGACTAAAGTTCATTCCGACGGCGGAAAGTTCATTGTGCTCTCTAACAGCCTGCCTTATGACGCGGCGCGTTTCCAAAAAGCCGACGCGATTATGATTGCGTATCTTGACGCGGGAATGTCCGAGTTGCCCGAGGATAAGGAAACAGAGATTGCAAAATACGGACCGAATATGCCCGCGGCGATGTATATGATGTTCAGCGCCGAGGATGCTCCCACAGCCAAGCTCCCGATTAATATTCCTAAGCTTGACGAAAATTACAGCTTCTCAAACGAGGTGCTTTACGGGAGAGGCTTCGGACTGACCTATTCCAAGCAGCCTGAGGAATTAATTGATATCGGCAAATGTACGTTATCGGGTATAAAGGACAAAACATACACAGGCAAGGCAATAAAATTTAATTATACTCTCAAGGACGGTAATAAGAATCTCGTACTCGGCACTGATTATACCGAAGTTTATGAGAATAATCTTAACGCGGGTGAAGCGGCCTTAAAGGCATACGGCATAGGTAAATATTCCGGAATGATTAAAAAGACCTTTAAAATTGCGAAGGCAAAGAATCCCGTAACCGTAACCGTTAAAAAATCAATAAAGGCTTATTCAAAGAAAAAGACAACAATCAAAAACGCGCTTACCGTCAAGAAGGCTGAGGGTACCGTTGTCTACAAGACCAATAACAAGAAGGTTGTA
>CAJOFK010000068.1 GCA_905234015.1 uncultured Ruminococcus sp. | reverse complement strand
TACCGAAACCTTTACGCGTGATACTGAGGATACTGCCGACTTCGGACTTCCCGGCAACACCTTCAAGAATATTGAAATCCTCGGAGTTCAGAAAAAGAGCAACGGCGATAAGAGCATACGGTTTGTGGCTGTTCTTAACAGCGACGTGCTCCGCGACGCGGACGATTACGGATTTATCGCGGCAGGCTCAGGCTCGATGAATTCCGCCCGCGATATCGTTAAGGACCTTAAGTTAGATAATGCTCCCGATAAGCATTTATTCAGCTGTAAGGGAACGAGTAATAACGTAAGCGGCGATTACGGAAAATTCAGCACCGCTACCGGCTATAAATATATTACCTTTGCCGTTAATAATATCGGCGATAACGCGGTTGCCGCAAAGTTCTATGTTAAGAAGGGCGATAAGGTTTATTATGCCGATTATACTAACGACAATAACGAAACCTTTAATAACTGCTCCGTAAACTGGGCAGCGCTCTCTTAAGAAAACACTTTAGCTGAAAGTATAAGCGTTAATTGAATTAAAAAACCTCCTGCTGCAGATTGATTCCGCAGCAGGAGGTAACTTTTTTATGCTTTTTAAACCTTAAAATAATTCGGGATTAAGGTTGTGGCCGTTCTTTGTTTCGATTGCGAAAACTCTTCTGAAGCCTGTCATCATCAGGACGTCTTCCACATAGTCGTCAACGTTTATAAGCTTCATAGCTCCACCCTTACTCTTAAGCGCCTTGCTTGTGCTTAAGAGAACCCTGAGACCGGCAGAAGATATATACTCCAGTTTATCCATATCGAGTATTAAACGCTCAACTCCGTCAAGCTCTGTTTTAAAAAATTCTTCGAGCTTCGGGGAGGTTATAGAGTCAAGTCTGCCTTCAATAGCTATCGTAAGCAGGTTTCCGTTAATTTCTGTTTTTTTAATTTCCATAATAACTGCCTTAGCTTTTCTGCCCGCAAACAGTGATACAGGGGCGTATAAATCGGTTCCGCGTAAGCTTATACGCCGAACTTCCGTATATTTCCTACGTTTTAATTTTATCATACCGCGGTAATGATTGCAACGTTTTTTTGCAATATGCGCGGGCTTTTTAATATACCTTAAATAAAGCGGTTCAGTTCTTCGTTATATTCGCAGTCGACTTCCTTAAGCTTTGAGATAATATCCGCTTTATCAATGTTTAAATCGTCGCAAAGCTCGTCAAGGTTTTTGTAATAATCCCTGAGTTTTGTATTGATTACGGATAAAAGCATCATTCTGTCGTTTGGTAAATCCATTGGTATCACCTCGTTTTTATTTTAACAAAGTTTCTATTATTTGTAAATAAACTCTTTTATAATTTATTCGTTTGTGTTATACTACTTTATGTATGTAAAAAAGGAGTTGAATTTATGAATCCCGTAAAACAGCTTGAGCTCGCCGACGGCGTTGTTTTCAACAGTATTTATGATAACCGCTTCAAGACTATGAAGCTGATGACTAATATATTTTTACCTTTAAACGAGGAGACCGCGTCGGTTAACGCGCTGCTCTGCTATGTTCTTGTGAGGTGCTGTAAAAAGTACCCCGATATGATAAAGATGTCCCGCAAGCTCGGTTCGCTCTACGGAGCCGAGGTTAACGGAACGGTGTCTAAAATGGGGGATATGCAATGCCTTAAAATTGATATCGGAGGTCTTTCCGATAAGTACGCAATTAACGGCGAAAAAATCTCCGCCGAGCTTTCCGCGCTTTTATGCGAGGTTGTTTTTAATCCTAAGGTTGAAAATAAAAAGTTCTTTGAGAATGAAATGCTTCAGGAAAAGCGCCAGATTCTCGATATGATTGATTCCGATTTTAACGATAAGCGCGTATACGCCTTCCAGCGCCTCACCGAGATTATGTGTGAGGACGAGGTTTACGGACTTAAATGGTGCGGTACTAAAGAACAGCTTGAAGCAGTTACTCCCGAAAGGCTTTATGTGGCGTGGGAAAATATGCTTAAAACCGCTCATTTTGAGATTACGTTCGTAGGGGAGAGCAATCCCGATAATGCCGCTGAGGTTATCAAAAATTCTTTTAAAGAAATTAAAAGAGAACCTGTTGACCTCTCAACCGACGTTGTTTACTCCGTGTTCGGGGTAAAGGATGTTGTCGAGGAAATGGACGTTGCGCAGTCTAAGCTCGAAATAGGCTTCAGAACCGCCTGCGCCGAGCCTGAGCCCGAAACCGTTGCCGCGAGGCTGATGTGCGTTATCTTAGGCGGAACGGCTTCCTCTAAGCTGTTTAACAATGTCCGCGAGAAAAAGAGCCTTTGCTACTATTGTATGAGCCGTTTTTACCGCTTAAAGGGCATTATGGTAGTTGAGTCGGGCGTTGAAACCGCAAATATCGAGGCGGCTAAAAAGGCGATTCTGGCTGAGATTGAGGATATGAAAAACGGTAATATCTCCGATTTTGAGATAAATTCCGCCAAGCTCGCGATAGTGAACAGCACCCTCGGCGTAACCGATACGGTAACGGGACTTGCTAACTGGTACAGCTCTCAGGTTATGGACGCTTCGGTCGATACGCCTGAGCAGGCGTGCGAAAAAATTCAGGCTGTTACGAAGGAAGAAATCGTAAACGCCGCGAAAAAGCTTTTGCTCGATACTATATTTGTTCTTAAAGCAGGTGAATAAATGAGTAATGTTATTGAAGTGAAATCCGTCCGCACGGGCGATATGTATTATAAAATTGAACACGATTCGGGACTTGCGATTTATCTTTACCCGAAGAAGGATTATAACTCTAAGTACGCGATTTTCGGCACTCACTTCGGAAGCGTAAACAACGCCTTTTCGCTTGACGGCGGAGATGTTAAAAAGGTTCCGGACGGTATTGCTCATTATCTTGAGCATAAGATGTTTGAGTGCGAGGACGGCGACGCTTTCGCTAAATACGCGAAAACAGGCGCTAACGCAAACGCTTATACGTCGTTTAATAAGACTTGCTACCTTTTCAGCTGTACCGAGAATTTTGACGAGAGCTTTGATATTCTTCTCGATTTCGTTCAGCGTCCGTATTTTACCGAGGAAACCGTAGCCAAGGAGCAGGGAATAATCGGTCAGGAAATCCGTATGTACGACGATTCCGCCGAGTGGGTTGTTATGTTCAACCTTTTAAAGAGTATGTATAAAAGCCATCCCGTTCAGCTTGATATCGCCGGTACGGTTGAGTCTATAGCAGAAATCACCCCCGAGCTTCTTTACGACTGCTACTATACCTATTATAATCTTAATAATATGGTGCTTTGCGTAAGCGGAGATTTATCGGTTGAGGATGTGCTTAAAACCGCCGATAAAAAGCTTAAAAAGTGCGAAAAGCACGATATAAAGAGTTATTTTAAGGATGAACCCTACGAGGTTTGCAGCCATTATATTGAGCAGAAATTCCCCGTATCCGTACCGCTTTTTAACTTCGGTTATAAGGAAAAGGCGCATAAGGTTTCTCAGAAGGAAAGCGCCGAGATTGATATAATAATGACCGTTTTAACCTCGCCGTCGTTTGAGCTTTATAACAAGCTCGACGAGGCTAAGCTGATTAACCAGAGCTTCGACGCCGAGTATTTTGACGGTCAGGGCTATAACTCGGTTATCTTCTCGGGAGAGTCCCGTTCGCCTGAGGAAGCCGCCTCGGTTATAAAGGAATTTATTGAGAAATTAAAGGCTGAGGGCTTAAGCGCCGAGGATTTTGAAATCGCTAAAAAAGAGGTTTACGGCGACCTCGTATCCTCGCTTAACAACGTTGAGGCTATCGCGAACGCCCTCGTTGACGCTCATTTCAACGAAACCGATATGTTCGGCTTTATTGACGATGTAGCGGACTGCACGGTTGAGGATGTTAATTTACGGCTTAAGAATATGTTTGATACCGATAACACCGTATTGTCGGTAATCCTGCCTGATAAGGAGTAAATATGTATAATGTTTCTTTCCCGGGGCTCGGGCTTGATTTTGATATAAACCCGATTGCCTTTTCGGCGGGCTCGTTTAAAATCCACTGGTACGGAATTATAATCGCCTGCGGGCTTATACTCGCTATGATTTACGCGTATTTTTCCGCGCCGAGGTTTAATGTTGACCGCAATAAGCTTTTTGACTGCGTGCTGGTGGGTATAGTTACCGGTGTAATCGGAGCGAGGGCTTATTATGTTCTCTTTAAGCTTGATTATTATATAGCTCATCCGAACGAGATTATTATGATAAGCAACGGAGGGCTCGCAATTTACGGCGGTATTATCGGAGCTTTCCTCGGCGGCTGTATTACCGCTAAGATTTTAAAGGTTAAAATTCTCCCGATACTCGATATCGCTGTGCTCGGATTTTTAATCGGGCAGGGAATAGGCCGCTGGGGCAATTTCTTTAACCAGGAGGCGTTCGGTACCGTAACCGACCTTCCGTGGGGAATGGTAAGCGAAAATACGAATATGGAGCCCGTTCATCCCTGCTTTTTATATGAAAGCCTGTGGTGTCTGCTGGGGTTTGTTATTCTGCATTTCCTCAGTAAAAGGTTTCAGAAATACGCGGGACAGGTTTTCCTCTCGTATCTTGTATGGTACGGCCTCGAGAGAATGATTGTCGAAGGCTTAAGAACCGACAGCTTATACCTGCCGTGGAGCTTATTCGGCGCTCAGCTCAGAGTTTCCCAGCTTTTATCGGCTGTGATATTTATTACGGGAATTGTTTTACTTATTGTATTCAGAAAGAGAAAGGACAGTTTTTATGATAATTATAGACGGAAAAAAGGTATCGGCTTCGGTAAAGGAAAAGGTAAAAAGTGAGTGCGAGGCGCTTAAGGCTCAGGGAATAATTCCCGGACTCGCCGTAATACTCGTTGGCGACGACCCCGCTTCGAGGGTTTACGTTAATAATAAGAAAAAGGCGTGCGAATACGTCGGCTTTAGATCCGAGGAGTTTGCGCTTCCGGCGACTACAACGCAGGAGGAGCTTTTAGCGCTTGTTGACGAGCTTAATAACCGCGATGATATTAACGGAATACTCTGTCAGCTTCCGCTTCCTAAAGGGCTCGACGAGAACGCCGTTATCGAGGCAATAAGCCCTGTTAAGGACGTTGACGCTTTCCATAAGCAGAACGTCGGAAGAATTATGATAGGCGATTATGATTTCCTGCCCTGCACTCCTGCGGGAATTATGGAAATGCTTCACGCTTACGATATAAGCGTCGACGGTAAAAAATGCGTCGTAATCGGTCGAAGCAATATAGTAGGCAAGCCGATGGGAATGCTGCTGCTTCACGAAAACGGCACAGTAACTATATGCCACAGCCATACTAAGAATTTAAGCGAAATCACGTCTGACGCCGATATCCTCGTAGCGGCTATCGGAAAAGCGAAGTTCGTAACCGCCGATATGGTTAAGGACGGCGCGGTTGTAATCGACGTAGGTATGAACAGGGACGAGAACAAAAAGCTCTGCGGCGACGTTGATTTTGAAAACGTTAAGGATAAGTGCTCCTACATAACCCCGGTGCCCGGCGGAGTCGGCCCGATGACTATAGCGACGCTTATGAAAAACACTCTTAAAGCCGCTAAATTACAGAATGGGATTGATTAAAAGTTAAGTATAAAAAATGCTTGACACACAATTGTACTTGTGATATAGTATATAAGCCGCATATTGTGGGTCGAAAGATTTTCTGCGGAAAACACCTACAGATAGCGAGTCTAAAAAAAGGATGGTACTAATATGTACGCAGTTATTCAGACAGGCGGAAAGCAGTACAAGGTTGAGAACGATCAGATTCTCTTTATTGAAAAGCTTAACGCCGAAGAAAAAGATACTGTAACATTTGATGTAGTTGCTTTAGGCGGTGACGACGGAATCAAGGTCGGAACTCCTTTAGTTGACGGCGCTAAGGTTACAGCAGAAGTTCTTAAGAACGGTAAGGGCAAGAAGGTAAGAGTTGCTACTTATAAGCCGAAGAAGGGCTCCTCAAAGAGAACTCTCGGTCACAGACAGCCTTACACAAAGGTGCAGATTAAGTCTATCGAGGCTTAATAATGATTAAGGTAACATTTCTTAAGGACGTAAACGGATATTTCGGCTTTGAGCTGTCGGGACATTCCGATTACGCGGAAAACGGTACCGATATCGTGTGCGCGGCGGTAAGCTCAGCAGCTTATTTAACCGCGAACAACGTAACGGACTTTTTCAAAATTAAGGCGGATGTTACTGTATCCGACGGTTATATGAAGCTGACCGCGGGAAAATCTGATAACCTCAATCATCTGATTGAAGGATTTTATCACCATATGCTCGGCTTAGAAAGCCAGTATAAACAAGATATTAATGTAATTATTTCGGAGGTGTAAGGTAATGCTTAAGATAAACATTCAGTTATTCGCTCATAAAAAAGGAATGGGTTCTACAAAGAACGGTCGTGATTCCGAGTCTAAGCGTCTCGGCGTTAAGCGCGCTGACGGTCAGAAGGTTCTCGCCGGCAACATTCTCGTAAAGCAGAGAGGAACCCACATTCACCCCGGCCAGAATGTAGGCATCGGAAAGGACGATACTCTTTTCGCTAAGATTGACGGTGTTCTTCGTTTTGAGCGCGTAGGCAAGGACAGAAAGCGTGCAAGCGTTTATCCTGTTGAGCAGTAATAATGCTATGTTGAGGGTGGATTTATTTCCACCCTCTTTTTTACTTTATAAGAAACTGCGTTCCTTATAAAGTAAAAAACATTTTATATTTCCCGCTCAGTTGCGCCCTGCGTGCGCACGAGCGATGGATATAC
>CAJOFK010000067.1 GCA_905234015.1 uncultured Ruminococcus sp. | reverse complement strand
CTTTTCTGTATCGGTATTATCGGCTCGTATCTCGCTAAGACGTATATTCAGAGTAAGAAACGACCGATATATATAGCGAAGGAAATATTAAAAAGATAATAGTTAAAGGCTGTCGCAGTTGCGGCAGCCTTTCGTTTATTCATAATCTCTTATATATACGTAATACGGCGCGTAGGGGTCGTTGTTGTTGAGGTAATAAAGCTTATTATTCTCTCCGCTGAGGGTTTGAGTTTCGCTTATCTCCTCGTCTGAGCCGTCGGTAAAAATCACCTGATTGTACTTATTGTAATTAACGTCGATTCTATAGATACCGTAGCCGTCGATATCCTTTTTAACGTAGGTCATTTTCTCGCCCTTTTTGCCGTTGTTGAGCTTTGAGGAAAAGAGCTTAACGTAAACGTTTTTCCATTCATTCGTATTAGTAAAATAAACCGTGATATTACCGCGCTGCGAGTAGCTTAACACCTTAAGATAAGCCTCGCTGAGCGCTTTATACGCCTTGTCCTTATCTAATGCCGAGGGAGCGGATTTCACCGCGCGCTTTAAGTCGGCGTAATCGTCATAGGAGCTGAAGGTAAACATCTCGTTTAAGAGCGTTTCGCTCATTTTACAAAGCCCGTTAATATCGCTTTCTGTGATATTTTTACATTCAATGCTTTTCGGTACGGTAAACGCAGCTAAAGCAAGGCTTCCGATATCGTCCGCGCCTCCGAAAACCGCCTCATCCGCTTCGTTATCCGCGGAAGATTTATTCGCACTCTTGCGGCAGCTTTCAACAATATAGCACGCCGAGGGGTAAATCTTATCATAGTAAAGATTCTCGCCGTAAAATACGCTCGCGTCGTCAAAAACCTGAACGTAATAGCCCTCGGTCAAGTCCTTATACTCCTCGTCGCTCGCGGCGGTATAGCTTAAGCTGTGGCTTCCGTAATTTAGCAGAGTAGGACAGCACACGGAGCTGTCGTGAATCATATTACAGGAGGTATCGCTCATATTCGAGTAGTTGTAGCCGTACTTAAAGGCGATATGAGTATGACCGGAAATCCAGATTAAATCAGGATATTTCTGAATAATATCCCTGAATCTTACTGTGGTTTTATACTGCGGATTAAGCGGAACGGTATAGTAATTATCCTCGTCGTCGCCTGCGCCGTAGCCCTCAATCAGCGCGTGCTGAATAAGGTAGATATTTTTATTCTTCCCGTAATTTGCCTTAAGCGTTTTCTCGAGCCAGTCAAGCTGAGCTTTTGAGAACTCGTCGCCCTTTTCGGGACTGTACAAAAACTCAAGCGACATAAAGATAAATAAATCTCCCGACTTCGGCTCGGTAAGGGTATAATACGGCTTTCCCGAGGCGATCGTTTTATCACTGCCGTCAAGCCCTGTCGCGGTAATAAAGGTGGATAAAAGCTCTCCCGGCTCGCCGCGGCGCAGCTCGTGGTTTCCGCTGCCCTCGTAGACATAACCGGTATACGGCGAGTCGGCTAGGATTTCCTGATACTTATTAAACTCCTTGCCGGGACCTTCGGCGTTGGTGATATTATCGCCGGCGGTGATTATAAAATCCGCCTTGCGATTTGCGGCGGTTTCGAGCGCTTTTTTCCAGTGGAGCTCGGAATACTTATAATACTGATTATCCGCGCAGTCGATATGAATATCGGAGTAGCTCATAAAGGTGTAATCAGCGTCACGGCTTTTGTATTTAAGGCACTTGCCCTCGGGGATATCATAAACCGCGGCGGCGTTTTCTACCGTCAAATCCTTCCCCGAAACAGCTATAAGCTTCGTAGCGCCTGCGGGGATTGCGTTATGGTCGTTAAACGAAAAGCTCCCGCCCGATTTTATTTCGGCAATTTCATAAAAGCCGTCGAGCGCCTTTTTATCGTCCGCCCAGTAGAGCTTATATTTTCCGTCAGGCACACCGCTTAAGGTGATTTTTCCCTCGGCGTAACCTGCCTTATTCTTCTCGTCGCCTTTAAACTCGTAACTGAGCTTACCTGCGGAATATACCGCCGTAATACTCAGAATCGAAAAAGCAACAGCCGCCGCCGTAAACAGCGCGGCGAATTTTTTTATACCTCTCATAAAAGCACCTCGATATAATGTATGAATTTATAATACCATATTTTTTAAAAAATAACAGTATTTTCCGCATAAAAATTTAAGGTAAAATCACATACTACTAACGAGGTGATAACGTGAAAAAGAATCTTTACCGTGATTTTCCGAACGAGAGGGACGAGGACGAATACGGCTTTCCGGTTTCGGCTTACGATATGACGGGCTTAATTCCGAGCGAGCCTGTGTCCGAGGACGACCTCGACGCCTACGGGGATATTTACCCGTATTTAGCGGATGAGGAAGAGGTTTAGGCTATATACGACAAAAGCGCCGGGTCTTTCGACCCGGCGCGATGTTTATTAATCTTGTCTATAGCAGAACCTTACAGCCATATCCAAAGCCTGACAGAGTATCATTCGTCAGGGGGATAAGCTTTTAAGAGAGGAACTGCACAGACTGACGCGGATATTTAAAAATATTAGGTAGCGTCCTCGAAGCTTGCGAGCTTAGCGAGGTGAGCGTACTTCTTCTCTGCGCCTGTTTCAGCTTTCTCGAAGAGCTCCTCGGCTCTTTCGGGGAACTTACGGGAGAGAGCGTTATAACGAACCTCACCCATAATGAAGTCACGATAGGAAGCAGTCGGAGCCTTGCTGTCGAGAATGAAGGGGTTCTTATTCTCGTCCGCGAGTCTCGGATCATAACGGAAGAGGTTCCAGTAGCCTGCGTCTACAGCCTTCTTCTCCTCGTCCTGAGCGATTCCCATACCGCCCTTGATACCGTGGTTGATACAGGGAGCGTACGCGATGATGATAGAAGGTCCGTTGTAGCTTTCAGCCTCAACCATAGCCTTGAGAACCTGGTTGTTGTTAGCGCCCATAGCTACCTGAGCAACGTATACATAACCGTAGCTCATAGCGATAGCAGCAAGGTCCTTCTTCTTAACAGCCTTACCGGCAGCTGCGAACTGAGCGATTGAACCGATAGGTGTAGCCTTTGAAGCCTGACCGCCTGTGTTGGAGTAAACCTCGGTATCGAATACGAGGATGTTTACGTTCTCGCCGGAAGCGATAACGTGGTCAAGACCGCCGAAGCCGATATCATAAGCCCAGCCGTCGCCGCCGAAGATCCACATAGACTTCTTAGCGAGTTCGTCCTTGTCGATTAATGTCTTCTTAGCGAGGTCTGCTACAGTGTCGTCAGCCTGCTCGAGCTCAGCGATAAGAGCGTCGGTAGCTGCGCGTGAAGCGAGGGAATCCTCGAAAGTATCGAGATATGCCTGACAAGCGTCCTTAAGGGAATCCTTAGCTGTCTTATCAGCGATTTCAGTTACATACTCAGCGAGTCTGTTGCGGATAGCCTTCTGGCCGAGAGTCATACCGAGACCGAACTCAGCGTTATCCTCGAAGAGTGAGTTCATCCAAGCGGGACCTCTGCCCTGCTTGTTAACTGTGTAAGGTGTTGCGGGAGCCGAGCCGCCCCAGATTGACGAACAGCCTGTTGCGTTAGCGATGAACATTCTGTCGCCGAAGAGCTGAGTAACGAGCTTAGCGTAAGGAGTTTCGCCGCAGCCTGCGCATGCGCCGGAGAACTCGAGTAAGGGCTGTTTGAACTGGCTGCCCTTAACTGTGCTTTCCTTAAACTTAGCGGCAACCTCTTCCTTGGGATCGAGGGTTGTGCCGTAATCAAATACTGCCTGATACTTTCTCTGAGTATCGATGGGCTTCATAACGAGAGCCTTCTCGCCCTTCTTGCCGGGACATACGTTAGCGCAAGCGCCGCAGCCTGTGCAGTCGAGGGTAGAAACTGTCATTACGAATTTATATTCCTTAAGACCTGTAGCAACAGCAGTCTTAGTATCAACGGGAGCCGCGTCAACCTCAGCGTCGGTCATAATAACCGGACGAATAACAGCGTGAGGACAAACGATTGCGCACTTGTTACACTGGATACAGTTATCCGGCTGCCACTCGGGAACGTCTACTGCGATACCGCGCTTCTCGAATGCTGCGGAACCCTGCGGACATGTGCCGTCAACGTAATCCATAAATGCGGATACGGGGAGGTCGTTACCCTTATAAGCGTTAACGGGCTTAAGAACCTTGTTAACGTACTCTACGAGCTCGCCGCTTCCGGCAGCCTTATCAACGGCAGCCTCGCCTGTTGCCTGAGCCCACTCAGCAGGGATTTCAACCTTCTTGAGAGCTTCCATACCTGCGTCGATAGCGGCATAGTTCATATCTACGATAGCCTGGCCCTTCTTGAGGTAGGACTTCTTAGCCGCAGCCTTCATAAGCTCCTTAGCGTGGTCAGCGGGGATAATGTCTGCAATCTTGAAGAACGCGGACTGTAAAACTGTATTTACACGGCTTCCGAGACCGATTTCCTTACCGATCTTGATAGCGTCAACAGTATAGAAGTTAATCTTTCTCTCAGCGAGAATCTTCTTCATCTTAGCGGGGAGACGCTTTGAAAGCTCGTCAACGTCCCAAGCGCAGTTGAGAAGGAATGAGCCGCCTTCCTTAAGGTCGTCTACGATATCATATTTATCAACGTAAGAGGGGTTATGACATGCAACGAAGTCAGCCTTACTTACATAATATGTTGACTTGATAGGCTTATCACCGAAACGCAGGTGAGATACAGTAAGACCGCCGGACTTCTTTGAGTCGTAAGCGAAGTAACCCTGAGCGTACATATCGGTGTTATCGCCGATGATTTTAATGGAGTTCTTGTTAGCACCTACAGTACCGTCGGCGCCGAGACCCCAGAACTTACAGGAGGTTGTTCCTGCGGGAGTTGTATCCGGATTCTCAACTCTCGGGAGCGAGAGGTTGGTAACGTCATCTACGATACCTACTGTGAATCTTCTCTTAGGTGCAGCGGACTCGGCGTTTCTGTAAACAGCGATCATATCCGCGGGAGTTGTATCCTTTGAACCTAAGCCGTAACGGCCTGTGAATACCTTAACGTCGGAGAAGTCGGAGCCGTTGATAGCTGCGAGAACGTCGAGGTAGAGAGGCTCGCCGATTGAGCCGGGCTCCTTAGTTCTGTCGAGTACGGAGATAGTCTTAACTGTCTTCGGAAGCTCGGAGAGCATATAGTCGGCAACGAACGGACGGTAAAGTCTAACCTTTAAGAGACCAACCTTTTCGCCTGCGGCGTTGAGGTAATCAACAACCTCTTCGATACAGTCACATACGGAACCCATAGCAACGATAACGTGCTCAGCGTCCTCTGCGCCGTAGTAGTTGAAGGGCTTATAGTTAGTGCCGATCTTAGCGTTAACCTTGTTCATATACTCGATAACAACCTCGGGAACGGCGTCATAATACTTGTTACAAGCCTCGCGAGCCTGGAAGAAGATATCGTCGTTCTGAGCTGTACCTCTTGTTACGGGGTGCTCGGGGTTAAGGCTTCTTCTTCTGAACGCCTCAACAGCGTCGTGGTCGAGCATTTCGTCGAGATCCTCATAATCCCAGGTCTCGATCTTCTGAATCTCATGAGAGGTTCTGAAACCGTCGAAGAAATGTAAGAAAGGAACTCTGCCCTTGATAGCCGCGAGATGAGCAACAGCTGTTAAGTCCATACACTCCTGGGGGCTGTTTGAGCAAAGCATTGCGAAACCTGTCTGACGACAAGCGTAAATATCGGAATGGTCGCCGAAAATAGAGAGCGCGTGAGAAGTAAGCGCACGAGCGGAAACGTGAATAACTCCGGGGAGTAACTCACCCGCTATCTTATACATATTAGGAATCATAAGAAGCAGGCCCTGAGAAGCTGTGTAAGTAGTTGTGAGAGCGCCTGCGGCGAGAGAGCCGTGAACCGCACCGGCGGCACCGCCCTCGGACTGCATTTCTGTTACCTGTACGGTACGTCCGAAAAGGTTCGTTCTGCCGTTAGCTGCTTCGTTATCCGTAACGTCAGCCATAACGGAAGAAGGTGTGATGGGATAGATAGCCGCAACGTCTGTAAACGCATAGGAAGCGTGAGCAACCGCGGTATTACCATCCATGGTTTTCATTTTTCTTGCCATTTGAATGTCCTCCTTAAATAATACTAATGTTTTATAGACATTATATCAGATTAATTCTATCACTTTTGCCAATAAAAGTAAAGTGCATTTACACGAAAACTTGAACTTTTTGCATAAAAGAACGACCTTTTTCGTCAAATTGTATAGTTAGTTTTAACTAACTGTTTATCATCCTGAGTGGAGCGAAGCGGAATCGAAGGATCCCCCACCTATAGAAGAACGTAAGTAAGGAGATTCTTCGACTAAATCGCTGAAGCGATTTTGCCTTCGGCACCGCTCAGAATGACATGCACATACCAACAGCAAGAGCGGCAGCTTAAAAAGCCGCCGCTCTAATTCTTAAGTTTATTTCATTCTTATCTTAACAGCCTTAGTTAGCGTCTTTTTGCTGAAGCCGTCATTACCTTTAGCGGTGATTTTCACCTTAATGGTATAGGTTCCTTTTTTAGCCTTTTTCCACTTATTGATTGTGATAACGCCTTTTGAGTTAATCTTAACGAGCCTGAAAATTTTAGCGGTTGAGCCCTTCTTAATAAGCTTATAGCTTACCTTACCCTGAGCATTTTTAACGGTTAACGCCTTTACGGTCTGAGCTTTTTTCTTAAGCTTGCTTATCTTAACCGTTTTTGTCTTACCCGTTACCTTAATCGGGTTATCGGCTTTTCCTGCCTTATCGGGAGCAGGCTGCGCAGCCTCGGTCGGAGCCTCTGTGGGCTCGGCTGTCGTTGCTTCGGGAGCGGC
>CAJOFK010000066.1 GCA_905234015.1 uncultured Ruminococcus sp. | reverse complement strand
AGTATTAACGGAACAAAAACTAAACAGAGGACAGATAGTATGAGCCTTTCCGAAAAAACAAAAAATTGGATTGACGCTTACTGCCGTGTATCGCTTAAGGGTAAAACGGTTGTAATTACGGGAGCGAACAGCGGAGTCGGCTTTAAGACTGCTGAAACCGTCCTGTATTCGGGAGCGGACGTCATTATGGCGTGCCGCAATCTCAGGAAGGCGACTGCCGCCGCGCAAAGGCTTAGACTCGCTTATCCCGGTTCGACGGTCACGGTTATGAAGCTCGACCTTGCCGACCTTTCGTCAATCGAGTCGTTCGCTGATGAATTGAAAGAAAAGCAGGTTGATGTAGACGCTTTCGTGAATAACGCCGGGGTTTTCCGTAAGCCGGGCAAGACCACCGCGGACGGCTTTGAGCTTGTAATGGGAACGAATTACATCGGCACATACTATCTTTGCGAAAAGGTTCTTCCGTACCTTGAAACGCTCGGGCACGAGGTTGTGCTCGTTAATACGATTTCGATGGTTTATAAAAACGCAGGGATTGATTATGAGGACTTTTACTTTGCGCGTCGTTACGGCAATCTTTCCGTATACGCGCGCTCGAAGCTCTGCCTCGCGAAGTATTCCCTCGCACTCGCCGAAAGATATAAGAATAAAAATATCCGCGTCTATATGACTCATCCCGGAATAACTATTACGCCGCTCGGAGCTAACGCCTTCGGAAAAACGGTTAAGCGGTTATCCGGAGCAGGCGCTTATCTTTTTAACCCGACCGAAAAATCCGCGCTTTCGCTGATTTATATTATGTCTCATAATATTCCCGCGGGTTCGGTTGTAGGGCCGAATAAGGGCTTCGGAGGCCGGGGATATCCCGAGGTTAACCGCGTACGGAGTGATTTGAAAACCGGCGGAGATAAGCTGATTGCTTTTACGGAGGATGAAATTAAAAAGCATAAGAATTGATATAACATAATTAAACGCCCGTTTGCTGCAAAAAACAGAAAACGGGCGTTTCGGTTGTGTACAAATCGCAAAAATATGTTATAATAATTTCGGATGATGATTACGGCTGATACAGCATTGAGTTAGTGGATTCCCATTTTACGCTGACGTCGTGGTCGGGCATTGTGAATTTGATTACATAGCCCTTGCCTTCCTCGTAAAGCGGGTTGAGCTTTTTTTCGTCAAGGTAAAAGCTGTAGTCCGTATCGGTTGCGACAAATGTGAAATAAAACTCCACCTTTTCGCCGGCTTTGTAGCTGTCCTTAGCGTTTTCGTAGGTGGACTTCTGACCGTTGTAGTCAACCTTATAGCTCTTTTCATTGCAGGAGGATAAGAGAGCCGTACAGCCTAAGATTATTATTGCAATTGATGATATAACAAAGAATTTTTTCATAACTGTCACCTCGGCTTAATTGTATCACAACAGCCGCGCAATGTCTATAAAATAAGGAGGATTTATGATTAATAAAGAAATTGAAAACAGTCTATTTGAGTTGCAGGATATTACTTACAGGGATTTTCAGAAAAAGCTCATTCCCACGGTGAATCCCGATACTGTTATCGGCGTAAGACTTCCCGAAATCAAAAAGCTCGCTAAGGAGTTTTACGCAAGGGATGACGCGCAGGATTTTCTTAATGCGCTTCCGCATAAATATTACGACGAGAATCAGCTTCACGCGTTTATGATATCGCTTGAAAAGGATTTTGATAGGGCGGTTTTCGAGGTTGAAAAGCTTCTGCCGTATGTTGATAACTGGGCGGTCTGCGATTCGCTCGCTCCGAAGGCTTTCAGAAAATATAAGGCGGAGCTTGTCCCGCAAATAAATCGCTGGATTAAAAGCAGTGAAACATATAAAATCCGCTTCGGCGTAAAAATGCTGATGGCGCTTTATCTCGACGATGATTTTAAGCCCGAATACCCCGAAACGGTCGCGAAAATCCGCTCCGAGGAATACTACGTCAATATGATGATTGCGTGGTACTTTGCTACGGCGCTCGCAAAGCAGTACGACAGCGTTATTTCTTTTATAGAAAATAAACAGCTCGACGAATGGACTCACAACAAGGCTATTCAGAAATGCGTCGAAAGCCGCAGGATTTCACCCGAGCATAAGGAGTATTTAAAATCCCTTAAAATACGAGGTTAAAAATGAAAATAACTGTTTTAACTGAAAACACGTCGCGCTGCGGCTTGCCGGTTGAGCACGGGCTCAGCCTGTATATTGAAGCAAACGGCAGGAAAATCCTTTTTGATACCGGTCAGAGCGGACTGTTCGCCGATAACGCCGAAAGGCTCTCGGTCGATTTAAGCGCGGTTGAGCTTGCGGTGCTCTCGCACGGACATTACGACCACGGCGGCGGACTCGGAAGATTTCTTGAAATTAATAAAAAAGCGCCTGTCTATATGAGCAGGTACGCCTTTGAGAAGCATTATAACGGTGAAAGGTATATCGGGCTCGACGAGAGCCTCGACAGGAGCAGGTTTATTTTTACCGACGGAGTTACGAAAATCGCGGACGGGCTGACGCTTTATTCCTGCAGCGATATGGAAAAAATTATCGATTTAGGCGCCTTCGGGCTGAATATGCTGGAGGGAGAGCGGCTTGTGCCTGACGATTTCCGCCACGAGCACTATCTGCTTATTGAGGAAAACGGAAAAAGGGTGCTGATAAGCGGCTGCTCGCATAAGGGCATAGTCAATATTATGAACCGGTTCAAGCCTGATGTGCTTATCGGAGGATTCCATTTCTCAAAAATCGAGCCGGGCGAAAAGCTTAAGGCTCTTGCCGAAACGCTCGGTAAATTCGATACGGTTTACTATACCTGCCATTGCACAGGGGAGAGGCAGTTTGAATTTATGAAGCAGTATATGAACAGGCTTAATTATATTTCAACGGGAGAGGCTGTTGAAATAATAGAAAATTGAAAATGGAAAATTGAAAATTTCGGTCGGGAAGATAGGTTGATAAATTCGCAGCGTTTTTTCCCGACCGTATTCATATGCAAGCTCCGCTTGCGGAGCATATTAATTCTATCGGGCAACCGTTGTTTTTTCTTATCCCGAGCTGTCTGCCCGTCATCAATTTTCAATTTTCAATTTTACATTTTCAATTAAAAAAAGGCTTCCCGAAGGAAGCCCTTTTATTGTTTTACTTTAAGCTGTTCTGAATTGCAACCGCAACCGCAACTGTTGCGCCAACCATCGGGTTGTTGCCCATTCCGAGGAAGCCCATCATTTCAACGTGAGCCGGTACGGAGGAGGAACCTGCGAACTGAGCGTCGGAGTGCATACGTCCCATAGTATCAGTCATACCGTAGGAAGCGGGACCTGCAGCCATATTATCGGGATGAAGCGTTCTTCCCGTGCCGCCGCCGGAGGCTACGGAGAAGTACTTCTTGCCCTGCTCGTTACATTCCTTCTTATAGGTTCCCGCAACGGGGTGCTGGAATCTTGTCGGGTTAGTTGAGTTACCTGTGATAGAAACGTCAACGCCCTCGCTGTGCATAATAGCAACGCCTTCTCTTACGTCGTCGGCGCCGTAGCAGCGAACGTTAGCGCGCTCTGTGTTTGAATAAGGAGTTTCCTTAACAACCTTAAGCTCGCCTGTGAAGTAATCGAACTGAGTCTGAACATATGTAAAGCCGTTGATTCTTGAGATAATCTGAGCGGCGTCTTTTCCGAGACCGTTTAAGATAACTCTCAGCGGCTGCTCTCTAACCTTGTTGGCGTTACGAACGATACCGATAGCGCCCTCAGCGGCAGCAAAGCTCTCGTGGCCTGCGAGGAACGCAAAGCACTTGGTTTCGTTGGAAAGAAGCATAGCGGCTAAGTTGCCGTGGCCGATACCAACCTTACGGTTTTCCGCAACGGAACCGTCGATACAGAAGCTCTGTAAGCCTTCGCCGATTAATCTCGCAGCTTCCTCAGCGTTCTTTGCGCCTGCCTTTAAAGCGATAGCGGCGCCTACGCAGTATGCCCAGCATACGTTCTCAAAGCAGATAGGCTGAATTCCCTTAGCGATTTCGTAGGGGTCGAAGCCTGCCGCCTTACAGATTTCACGGCTTTCCTCAACGGAAGCGATACCGTATTTAGCTAAAACGCCGTTGATTTTTTCTATACGTCTGTCATAGTTTTCAAATAAACTCATACTGCACACCTCCCTTATTCTTTACGCGGGTCAATGTACTTGGCGGCGCCTTCCCACTGACCGTAGTGACCTTTAGCCTTTTCAAGAGCCTCGTTAGCGTCCATTCCGCCCTTGATAAAGTCCATCATTTTTCCGAAGCTTAAGAACTCGTAACCGATGATTTCGTTATCGGCGTTCATAGCAACCTGTGTGCAATAGCCTTCAGTCATCTCAAGATAACGGGGGCCCTTTTCCTTAGTAGCGAACATTGTTCCGACCTGAGAACGAAGTCCCTTACCGAGGTCCTCGAGAGAAGCGCCTACTAAAAGACCGCCCTCGGAGAACGCGGACTGAGTTCTTCCGTAAACAATCTGTAAGAATAACTCTCTCATAGCTGTGTTGATAGCGTCGCAAACGAGGTCGGTGTTAAGAGCCTCGAGGAGAGTTTTACCGATAAGAATTTCAGAAGCCATAGCCGCCGAATGAGTCATACCCGAACATCCGATAGTCTCGACTAATGCCTCCTCGATAATTCCTTCCTTTACGTTAAGCGTAAGCTTGCAGGCGCCCTGCTGAGGTGCGCACCAGCCGATGCCGTGCGTAAAACCGGAAATATCCTTGATTTCTTTAGCCTGAACCCACTTGCCCTCCTCGGGAATGGGAGCGGGACCGTGATACGCGCCCTTGGCTACGGGACACATATTCGATACTTCTGCTGTGTAATACATAAGCATTTCCTCCTTAGATTTAATGGAGCCGATAAAATCCGCAAAAAGCGGGAGCTATCCGCTTATAGCACCCTTTAAGATACTATATTCCTTATAATGATTATAGTCGAGATAACGAAAAACGTCAAGTGCAAATTGCAAATATATGAGCGAAAAGTGAAATGATATCACGTTTACTTAAATAAAAGTATGCAGTTTGTATAATTGCCGTCAAAGCTCTTATTTACCGAGCATTTCGTCAAGAATTTCAGCCGCGCAGCTAACAAGCTCCGGGCAGGGACGCTTTTTATAATATGCTTCGCTTCTCGCTTCCGGAGCGCCGCCGCTCTGAACGTTTACGCCCGCTAAAAGCTCGCGGCAGATTATCGAGCCGTTTTCTTCCCTGAAACGATTTGCGAATTCCTGAATGAGCTGATAGTGCTTTGTTTTAGCGGCTGAGTCCGCAGGGGAGGAATAGCCCTTTAAAATTCCGAGTACCATACAAGCGCCGCTTACCGCACCGCAGACCTCTCTCATTCTGCCTATTCCTCCGCCGAAGGAGGACGAGAGCCTTGCGGCGTCTTCGTCGTCAAGCCCTGTTAAATCCGAGAACGCGAGCAGTACCGCCTGAGCGCAGTTGTAGCCCTCGCGGAATAAGCTTTCAGCCTTTTGTGAGTGTGTTGACATAGTTCCACCGTCCTTTATTTTTATATAACTAATATACTACATTAAGGCGGTTTTGTCTATCAGCGAACGGCTTTTTGCGTCAGTTTTATAATAAGTTTTTTAAAAGGTAAAAGCACGGCGGCGGAAATAATATTGAACGCGGTATGAACGGCGGCAATATCTGCGGGAGCAGCCGCCCCGGAGAAAAAGCCGGGCTTAAAAATAAAATCAATTCCGAAAAACAGCGGTAAAAATATTATCGTTCCGAATACGTTGAACATAATATGTAAGAGCGCGGCGCGCTTAGCGTTCTTTCCGGTACCTGCCGCGCTTAATACCGCCGTTGCGCAGGTGCCGATATTCTGCCCCGAAATTATCGGAACGGCAGTTTTCAGAGGAATATCCGCCGATATTGAAAGTGCCTGCAAAATCCCCGTTGAAGCGGATGAGGACTGAATAACCGCCGTGAACAGCGCGCCCGTAAGTACGCATAAAACGGGTGAGTCGTACGCGGTAAGTAAATTTGAAAAGCTCTCGTTCCGAGCGACAGGCGCGGCGGAGTTTTTCATAAGCGCCATAGCGAGCATTATTGTTGAAAAGCCGATAACCGCCCTGCCGATACTCTTTTTCTTATCGTTTCCGAACAGTAAAATTATTCCGGGAATAATCCCGAGAGGGAAGAGAGCCTCCGCGCTTAGCGGCAGAGCCTGACCGAAAGTAAGTATCCACGCCGTAACGGTGGTGCCGATATTAGCTCCGGCGATAACCCCGAAGCATTCTTCGGGCGAAATCAAATCAGCGTCCGCAAGCCCCGTGAGCATAACCGTCACAGCCGAGGAAGACTGCACCGCAGCGGTGAGCGCCGCCCCGGCTAAAACTCCTCTAAGCGTATTTGAGGTTGATTTTTTCAGCGCGGATTTAAGCCTGCCGCCTGAGCGCTTTAAGCCCGAAGATAGTAGGTTCATCCCCGCAATAAACAGCCCCGTCCCGAGTATAAGCCCGATAAAAGATAGTATAGTCATAATCAAGTATATTGACGGCGCTTCGGCTTTTAGTACACACTTTCACCTTTTAATATACTAAACTATTTTTTTAAAAACTATTGACTTTTTTTGTGATAAGTTATATAATGCCCTTAAACCGATGAGGGAGAGTAAGTAGGCTTTGATTTTTCTCATATAGAGAGCCGCGGACGGTGGAAGCGCGGCAGAGAACGCAGGGTTGAATGGACTTCCGAGGGCGAGCTGAAATGCGCAAGCAGAGTATGTGAGACGGAACTGGACTTTCCGTAATAAAAAGTCAGCGTATATGGGTACGCGTTGAGCGGACGTAAATTACGTCAAGCAGGGTGGCACCGCAGGTTAATACCTGTCCCGGCATTTAAAATGTTGGGACAGGTTTTTTGCTTTATTAGAAACTGCGTTCCTTATAAAGTAAAAAACATTTTATATTGCCCGCTTAGTTGCGCCCTGCGTGCGCACAAGCGATGGCTGAAGAAAACGCACGCACTT
>CAJOFK010000065.1 GCA_905234015.1 uncultured Ruminococcus sp. | reverse complement strand
ACGGATTCCGTCGTCGCCGCCCTGTGTAGCGATAGCGCTCTTCTTCTGGATACCGAGCATTTGCATATTTAAATAATTATCAAGGTTAAGTCCGAACTTGGTCTTGCCCTCATCGGAGCTGCTGACCTCCTGAGTACCCTTCGGGTCGATATAGTTATCGTCGCCGTAGTTTATGCCGGTTTCTTCCTCAGCTTCAAATACACATTCAAAAGTAAAGGGATCGCTTGATGTACCTGTTCCGCCTGAACACTTAAAGCCTATAGGGGTACGGTCGTTTGCAGCGGTAATATTCAAAGGTCTTGCGCTTGCCCACGGCTCATATCTCAAAACATCCTTGAATTTCCATTGACCGTCACGAGCGCTATATGTCGGTGCAGTTACTGTAGTGTTCTCTCCGCCGATTAAATAGGCAGTCGCTCCGGAAGGTCCATAATATGTATCATCGTCATAACGGACATATACAAACGGCGGCGCGTCACTGAACGCAATGCTATCACCGATGTAATATGTTTCTCCGTAAGCTATTGTTTTTACTGTTTCAGCTGCCTTGGGTATCGCGTCAAAGGTCGCGGTGTAGGTTACGTCGGCAGAAACAGGAGCAATCTCGGGAGTCCAGCCCGCGAAGGTGTAGGTGTAGTTCTCGGGGAGTTTCGCCGTTATAGGCAGGGATAGCGTCTTTATCAACCGTGTCTGTTCTGAGAGTAGTGTCGCCGTTCTTCCATGTGACGGTGTAGGTGGTGGGAGCGCCGCCGCTGTAGTAAACGACAATTGTCTTTATTGTGCAATAAGAAGATCCCGAATAATCAGAATTTGTATAAATCGCGATATCGGAAGCATTCACATTTTCAAAAGTAAAGGTATTGTCGGAACGACTATACGCAATCTCATTTCCGTTCGCCTTTAGAATAGGTGTATTACCGTCAGAATCTAATATAACATCAATCTTTGTAATGGTTTCGCCATTCAAAGCTGAAATTGTCATGTATTCTTCATTAGCATAATCTCCGTCAAGACTCCAACAGTAGTACTTGGTGATGCCGGCTGAACAGAGAAGTGATCGGTGGTAAAACCGGTTGCCCTCCTGCTGGTTTTTATTTTAGTCCAATGAGTCGTTAAATCCAATGTATCGGTGGCAACTTCGGTTGCGGAAGCTGACATCGGAACCGCAGCGAACACGCTGAGTATCATCAGCACCGCCAGTAAGATACTGAGCGGTCTTTTTAAAATTCTTGTCATTAAAATTCCTCCTTAATGATTTTTTGATTAAGGCAACGCCGCATAACTCACGGCGCTCGCCCTGCAATCCGCATGAATCATGCGGTGTTGCCTTAAAAAATTTTTTTGAGTGTTTATTTGGGTCTGTCCGCTGACCGCGTATGTTTTACAATACCGGACATCGGCTATTGCCGAACAAATAAACAAAAAACACAGGCGTAGAGATATACTACGTCTGTGTTAGTTTACGAGTATGATTCTGTTATAAAAGGGCGCGATGAAGAACGCACAGTTATCCGCTGTGCTGTGCTGTGCTGTGCTGTGCTGTGCTGTGCTGTGCTGTGCTGTGCTGTGCTGTGCTGTGCTGTGCTGTGCTGTGCTGTGCTGTGCAAGTGTAGCCCATTCTCATAGCCGTGTCAAGCCCTTTCCGCATAATAATAATAGAAATATATTATATTTTACAACAAAATCCTCAAATTTTAAACCCCTTAAAAGAAAAATCTGCTTGGGATTGTGTACAAAATTTTCATACGCTGTTTGTGCAAGATGACAATGTAACAGAAAATGACCACCCCTATATAATGTAAGATGATTTCTATGTTTTTGAATTGTTCAGCAGATATTATATAAAAACATCCTACTCATCGACCGCATATTGTTTTGTATCAAAATTGACGCGCAAATCAAAAGGGAGCAGACGCGGATTGTCCGTGCCTGTTCCCTTTCGTTTACTTATTATTCTTTATTTTACTTTGATCGTAACTGTCCTGGCAATAGATTTAAGCTTATAGTTCTTGTTGCCTTTGGCAGTTATCTTGACTTTGATCTTATAAGTACCTTTTTGGGCTTTAGCCCACTTGCTTATAGTGACAACTCCCTTAGAGTTGATCTTTACGAGTTTTCCAAGCGACTTGGGTACGCCTGTAAGCTTGTAGGTAACCTTACCCTTAGCTTTGCTTACCTTTAAAGCCTTAACGGTCTGCGCCTTTTTCTTAAGCTTAGCGAGCTTAACCGTCTTTTTAGCGGTCTTAACGGTAATCGGGTTATCTGCCTTTGCGATTTTAAAGGTCTTTCTAATCTGACCGGTGTAAATACCCTTACCGGTTATTACGAGAGCAGCCTCGCCTGCATCGGCGTTATTTTCGTAAAGAGCCTCGTAATCCGTTTCGGGAGCGAGAACCTTATCGCCGTCCTTAACGGTAAAGTCAAAGGTAATATTCTTTCCCGAGTAGGTCGTATTCTTAACGCCCTCAACGGTGCAGCCGGTAATAGGTCTTTCGGTGATATCAACGAACTCAAAGCCGTGTTCCTTAGCGTAGGCTTCGGCGACAGTACCGGGATAACCCTTGATAACAAGTCCCTCGTCCTTTTCCGTAAGATAACCTTCCGCGCCGATTCCGGACATCCTGTAGCCAAGTGCTTCGTGTCCGATTTTTTCAACATTCCTCGGGATTGTGATTTCCTTGAGGTGTGAGCAGCTTAAAAAGGCTTCAACGTCAATTACCTTAAGATTTTCGGGAAGCGTTATCTCGGAAATTCTGCTCTGGAAAAATGCGCGGTAATCAATCTTTTTTACACTATCGGGTAAAACTACGTTCTGCACATCCGCTACGGAGTACGAGCCTATTTCCTCAAGGTCGTCTCCGAATTGAATAGTTTTAAGCCAAAGGCAGTTTTGCACAAGCGCGTAGGGCAGGGTTTTAATACCGTTCGGGAGAATGATTTTCTCAGCATTACATTCCATAAATGCGTAATCGCCGAGCACGGTTGTACCGTCTTTTACGGTGAAAATACCGTCGCACTCAGGGTCTACTTCTATCAGAATATTATTGCAGTAGAGAGCGCCGTTTTCCCAGTTATAAATATTATTATAAAACTCCGTACCCTTAAACGCGTCCATTCCTACTCTTTTTATGCTTTTAGGAAGCTTGATATTCTCAAGCTTTGAGCACTTTTTAAATGCATTTTCGTCGATATCCTCAACACCTTCCTCAAGCACGGCACTTTCAAGCGACTTACAGCCTAAGAACATTGACTCGGAGATATACTTAACCGTACCGGGGATTGTGATTTTAGTAAGGTTCTCACAGCCGGCGAACGCGTAAAGCGCGATTACCGAGGTTCCCTTTTTAACGGTATATTCTCCCTCTAAGCTATCGCCTGCCTCAACAAGCACGTTGCCGATATAAAGAACGCCGTTATCCCAGTTCTTCTCGTCTTTATACAGCGCGGTATCGCAGAACGCTTCGTCGCCGACATTTTTCACTGTATCGGGGATAGTAATTTTTGTTACAAAGTCACAGCCCTCAAACGCAAGTCTGGTGATTGCTGTTACGGGAGAACCGTCTATTTTATCGGGTATATTGACTTCCGGATTTTTTCCGATATACTCATAAATCTGAATATCCTTATCCTCAATATTGTAAACGTACTTGAAATTTTCGTTTTCTCTCATTACGTTTCTTTCATAATACGCGCCGGCGGTAAGCGGCATAACAGCAAACGCGCTTACCGATATTAATACGGCAAGAATAATACTTATCAGCTTTTTCACTACTATCCCTCCCCTACTTTACTTTTATCTTAAACTTAACGGTTTTAAAGCCGCTTTTATAATCGGAATCACCCGCGGCGGATACCTTAACCGAAACCGTATAAGTTTTCTTAGCGTATTTACCCTTTTTCAGGGTGATTTTTCCGTTAGTTTTATTTACGGTAAGCTTGCTGAATATCTTTGAGCTTGTACCCTTTTTAGCCTTGGCGTAAGTAACCTTACCCTTGGCGTTTTTAACGGTAAGGGGCTGAATGTTTACCTTTTTAGCCTTAAGCTTATCGGCGCTTACGGTCTTTGCTTTAGCGGATACGGAAATCGGATTTGACTTCTTTTCGGACTTTTCAGGCACATCGATTTCTTCGCCGTAGGCTTTAATCGGGAAGTTATCCATATCGAGATAGAAGCTGTCGTCGCCTAAAAGCATATCCTTAACCCACTTGCCGGACATATCTATCCACTGGCCGTCGGCATAAAACAGGCTCTCGCCCTTGTTGATAATACCCTTACTGTAGTTGAATAAATCGTGGAGCTTCGCGTAATTATTATTTGCGCCGCAATATGTGTTGAATAAATATTTATCGTTAGGAGTTTTCTGAGTAACAACTATAGAAAACTTCTTACCCTTCATAACTACAGCGCTTTCATTGAGGTCGTGTCTGTGGAATCCGCCCCACGCATATGTAACATCATCTTCGAAAAGCAATTTACCGTCGGTCGGATTCTTATAGTTATCGTTGAGAACATAAAGCTCATAGTGAACGTTTGTATTCGGTGCGGTTGTCTGGCAGGTAATTTCGACAATAGAGACAGCCGAATCGGAATCAGAATCAAAGATATTGCAGGTGCTGACCTTTTCGGAAACGGATGCGGTATTAATATAATTTACGGGCATATAATCGTACTCGTAAACGTAATAATCCCTGGCGTTCGCCTTATCGAACTCAAGCGCTTCAACGCTTGCTACGCTCTTATCCTCATAGGAAATCCAGAAGTAGCCGGAGCCTACCATAACAGGATTGCCGTCCTTATCCTTAACTACTTTACCGTCCTTATCCTTTTTCTCAACGGGAATACCCCAGTTGCCGCCGCCGTAGTTCGGGAACTCCTCGGTGCCTGCGCCCCAGCTGTTTTTAACGAGCCATGCGCCGTCATGCTTAGGCGTAGTAAGCTTTGCGGCTTCCTCTTCGGTATAAGAGATTTCATTTCCTTCCGTGTCAAAAGAGGACGGAATACTGTGAGTGAAGTTTTCCTTAGAATAGTTATCGTCCCAGCCTACAATAGTTACGGCGTGGTTAGGCCTAGCGCCCTCGTCATATGTATAATGAGCCCATTTATCGCTCAGATAGTGAGTTTCCTGAGCGGTACCGTCCGCGCTTACGGGCTCGCTGTTGTCGGCGCAGAAGCCGATTTCAATCGCCCTGTTGTTCATAAGCTGTTCCTTCATAGCTCCTATCGCGCTCGCCTTGAAGTGGTCGGAAACAAGCGCCGGGGACGGAAGCTGATAAGTTTCTTTTAGGCGGAAGGATTGAGCGAATCTGAACTTCTCGGGGATAGACCAATCGTCATCATACGAATAGCAATACGGATTGCCGTTTTCGTCATAATCAATGAGCTTATTCTTGCCGTGATATTCAAGAACATCGCCGAATAATTCCTGAACCTTAGGGTTGTTGCCGTATTCAAGCACGGGACCTGCTCCGGATGAAAACATACTCGTCGCGAATATAGGCGTTCCGCCTGTATCAAGAATCTGAGACGAATCCTTTTTACCGTCAAAAATTCCTCCCTCACCGTCCTGAGAATAGCCGGGTTCATTCAGCGGAGTACCGTTGAACCACGCAAGGTGCTTCTCGGATAAATCCATAGTCTTTGAGTTCAGGTAATCGTCCTGAAGCTTCGGATTACCGAGAATCGAAGTTTCTGCGGCCGATATAGCGGCAAACGCCCAGCAGGAGCCGAACGGATTCTGGAATTTAACGGGCGTAACGTAGCTTTTATCGCCCTTTCCGTCGCCGTCGGTATCTACAGAGCGAAGGTCAAGAGACTCAGGATACTGACTGACGCCGACTGAGCCGGTGAGCATTTTGCTTTTTGCGCCTGATTTGCTCTCCTGATAATCAAAAGCGTAATTGCTTTTGCTCTTAACCTGCTTCGCGATTTCATTAAGTACGCTGTTATTCTTTACCGCCGCTTCAGCCGAAATCGAAAAAACAACGGCTGAAATCATTACAACGACAAGAATAACGGAAAAAATCTTCTTCATTTTCATCCTCCTCAGTTATTGTTTATTTATATTACGCTGCCCGGGCAGAATAATTATTTTTTTGACAGGATATGCTTAATCGCCGCGGCGTTAGGCATAACTACGGGCTGCATAAGATTCTTAATTATCGCCGGGCCTCTTTGAGCGGCTCCGGGGAAATCGGGAATCAGAAGTACAACGTTAAACGCAAATATAAGCCCTATCATCTTAAGGTACTGTTCAAGCTGCGCCGGGTCGGTCATTCCGGAATACATCGCGAAAAACTTCTTGCCGACCTCAATGCAGAGCTCGGGATTCATACCGATACTGCGGGCGGTTGTTTCGGGACTGCTCTTTGAGCCGACCATCAAATCACGGTAAATTGACGCAAGGTCATAAATCGGCAGTCCGCGCGTCAACTCGCCCATATCAATGAGCATAAGCTCGCCGTTGTTTATCATAATATTGCCCGGATGAAGGTCGCCGTGCACGAGGGTATCGCATTCTGCCATTGAGCTTACGATATCCTTAAGCACATTCACCTCGCTTTGAGTACAGAAATCAAGCAAAACAGGGGATTCGGCTCTCTTAATTAAAAGCTCCTTCAAGGATTTGATAGAACCGTCGGTTATTGAAGTTGAATGAAGCTGTTTTACGAGCTGCGCATATTTCATAATATACTCGTCGCGGCGCTCGGGCTCATTTTCAATTGCATGACCGAGCGTATCGGAGTTCATCGCTTCAAAAATAACGCCGTAGCTGTCGCCGACCTTAACCGTATCAAAGGCAATCGCGGTCGGAATACCGGCAACAAACGCCGCTTTCGCGTAAGCGCGCTCACGGTCGATAACCTCGAGCGAATGCTCGGTGCTGTAGACCTTAACAATAGTCTCGTCATCAAGGCGGTAAACCGTTCCGTTGCCGCCCCGGCCTAGAATCTGCTTGCCCTCAACGCTGATTTCACGAAGCGCTTTTTTAACATTAAGAATAGTCGTAAAACCCGTAACCTCAAGGATTTCATACACTTCCCTGCCGACGTTATAAAGCGTTACTCCGCCCACCTCCTTCGTCAGCTTTAAAAGCACGCGCAGACCTGCGCTTGAAATATACTGAAGCTCTGCCGCGTCAATTTCAGAGGGCTTCGCCGCCATAATGTCCTTCTCGAATTCGGGCGCGTTAGCCGAATCTATTTTACCTTTAACCTGATACATTTTTACCTCCGTTAAATTAAATATTTTTCTTTTAAAGAATTAATTTCCTCGTCTGAAATATTTAACCCGCCGCGGATATATCCCGTAACGGAACCGTATTTCTCTTTAAGGTAATTAATAGCTGTACGCAGAATACGCTCATCAACCATATCAAAAACAAGCAGCGCCTTGCTGATAAAAGCATCGTCACAGCCCTTAGCTTTAAGATACTGTTCAGTACGCGCAATTCTTGCTGAGTTATATTCATTAGTCAGCGCATAATCGCTGATTACAGCTTCTTCGTCAACTCCTAAAGCGGAAAGCAGCAGCATAGCCGCAAGCCCCGTTCTGTCCTTACCGCTTGTACAGTGCCACAGCACAGCTCTATCCGGATTTGCGTCAAGCAATATGCGGAAAAACCGGGAATAAGCTTTTTTACCGTAATCGGGCATAAGAAAGCCGATATACATATCGTCGCCGAGCATACCGCTGCTTAAGGTAAGCTTAGTGATATCTATAATATCAAGCGAGTTTATATCGATATCGGGCGTATCGCCGCCGGACATTTCCGAGAAATCGAGCACATCAAGGCGGCTGTATTCAGCACCGCTGATTTTCGGATAGTCATCGCCCTTAAGCTCCATCGGCATACGAAAATCTATGATATGCTGTAATCTGTAAACGTCCTCAAGCGTTCTGATATCCTCGCCGGAAATACCGTTCAGCTTTGCCGTCCTGAGCAAAACGCCCTTTTTTATCATTCTTCCGTCGGCTGTATAATAGCCCCCGAGCTCGCGCGCGTTTCGCAGGCTTTTTAACGGGATTGATTGTTTTAAACTCATATTTTTTCTCCGTAAAATTTAACGGAAAACGCGTACTTGGAGCGCCGAAGCTCATACGCAATATTTCCGATTATATTATATAATATAATAACGCCGGTTTATTCTCCGTATTAGAATAATGAAATCTTTTTTTTCGCTAGTCCTCGATTTATTACCGCGGATATCCCGATTCCCCTGACGGAAAACATATAACCGGTTATTAAAACAAGAAAGCGTGCGCACCAAAGTGCGTGCTTCAGCCATCGCTTGTGCGCACGCAGGGCGCAACTAAGCGGGCAATATAAAATGTTTTTTACTTTATAAGGAACGCAGTTTCTTATAAAGCGAAAAACACGGAGGGCATAACCCTCCGCAGATTCTTCATATTATTGAAATTACAGGTTGAACTCACCGGCAAGATTCTCCATACCGGTATTAGTTGTATCGTGATGGTTGGGATCAACAGTTCCGCCGGAGGACTCACAAATAACGTCCTTCTCGTTGAGCTCTTCAACTGTAATTGCAGGAAACTTATATAAATCTTTCAAATTCATTATCCTCCTTTTACCTTTCAGCTTATTTACCCGGAGGGGCGCTTTGCAGGCATACCGCAAATCAAACCGTGCCCCGCCCTGTCCGTGTACCTATACACTAAAAATACACAGTTTAATTTTACAACATATTGCGAATTATAACAATAGTTTTTCACGATTTTTCACTGTGAAATATATCGACCTCTCGAAAAAAGGGCATTCAGGCGGGCAGTTCTCTCACTTTTTTAAGACTTTTCAGTCATATTTTTACCCTTATATTCAAGGCAGAGCATTGTTAAATCATCAAACTGCGGTGCATTTCCGACAAAATCATTAATGCTTTCACGCACTCCGGCAAGTATCTCCTCGGGAGAGCCTTCCTTATTATCGTTTAACGCGCTTAACATTCTTTCCATACCGTAAAGCTTATTATCCTTATCGTTAGCCTCGGGAACTCCGTCGGTATAGATAAAGATTTTATCGCCCTCTTTAAGCTCAAACTCAAAGTTTCTGAACTTAAATCCGCTCATTCCGCCGACTACAAAATCGTGACTTGTTTTAAGAAGCTCAAATTCACCGTTTTTACGGTAAACAGCGGCGTCCTCGTGGCCTGCGTTGGCGGCAATCACCTTTCCCGTAGAGAGCTCAACAATACCGAGCCATATAGTAACGAACATTTCCGCCTTATTATGCTCGCAGAGATTCTCGTTGACATACCCGAGGATTTCGGCGGGAGTTCCGCCCATAGCAGTCCTGTCGCGCATAAGAATATTTGTTACCATCATAAACAGCGAGGCGGGTATACCCTTATCCGATACGTCGCCAATTACGACAGCGAGGCGGTCGTCGTCAACCATAAAGAAGTTGTAGAAATCGCCTCCTACCATTTTCGCGGGAGTCATTGAGGCGTATACATCAAAATCGGTTCTGTCCGGAAAAGCCGGGAAATCGTGAGGGATTGAGTTTTCCTGAATTGTAGCCGCTACGGAAAGCTCCGCCGAGAGCCTTTCCCTTTCGGCAGTAACCGCAGTCATATTATCGATATACCGGACTATCTCCGTTTCCATCGAGTCGATTGAATGAGCAAGGTTAAGGATAACGTCGTAACGGCTTAGTTTTCCGAGAGGTTCGCCCTTCACGTTTTCCTTAGCGAATCGGGTTGTTTCTGCCGAAACCTTTTCAACGGGGCTTATTACAAATTTCCTTAAGAAGAACGTCGCGAGCGTGCTGATAAGCACTACCATAACAAGTACGCCGAGTAAAATCATAAAGAAGTACGGTCTTAAAGCTCCCTCCATCTCGCTCATCGGCCGCTGAATACATAAAATCGCTTTTACGTCGCCGTTTCTGTTTTCAACAGGCACAAGCGTTGTGATATGCGGATGCGAGCCGTCTGTAGGATTCATACGGAAAACCGTTTCATAATCCGCTTTATGAGCGTAAAGAGCGCGGTACTTTTCACGGTATTCGTCGTTTGTAGTATCGCGCTTAAACCCGAGCTCCCACGCCGTATAGGCTGTATTATCGACGCTGTTATTTATTGAATTAAATACTGATACAAATCTTCCGTAATCGCTTTCATCAACCTTTATAACGTAGAGAAGCGAGACGTTGAGCTTATCGCACGCAAGGTTAAGCCGACGCCTTGTATCAGCGTATTCATCAGTCTTTTTGCCGTCGAGATAATCGTCTATGCTGTCGCCGTTAACAAAAACCTCAGCCGAATCCGCCATATGGTAAGTGACGGTTGAATACTCGTTTTTAAACGCGTCAACAAGACAGTTGTTGCCGATTACGCAGACAATCAACCCGAATATTAAAAGCAGTCCGACTAGACCGCCGATTACGCTCACAGACATATTTGAACGTATCATTTTACGTTTTTTCATTTTATCACCCTAAACATTCGGTTAGTATGAAATCATTATAATCGATAAACGGTATTTATACAAGTATTGATTTATCTCTGATTTTTACTGTTCCACCTGCGGTAGAATGCCGCAAGAATTGCGCCTGAGATATTGTGCCACACCGAGAACACCGCGCCCGGAACCGTCGCCATAGCAAGGCTTGAAAATGCGCTTGAGGCGAGGCTGGTTGCCAGTCCCGAGTTCTGCATACCGACTTCGATTGAGAGCGCCTTAGTCTTTTCAGGAGTCATTCTGAAAAGCTTGCCGATTCCGAAGCCGCAGCCGTAACCGAGCAGGTTATGCAATATTACTACAGCGAGCACAACGGCTCCGCTGGTGTAAATTTTTTCCGCGTTATGAGATACGACCGTCGCTGCAATCATACAGATACCTACTGTTGATACGGCAGGCAGCAGGGCGACGATTTTCTGAGTGAATTTTGAGAACAGCTTATTTATCAGGAAGCCGAGCGCTATCGGGATAAGAATCACGGAAATAATGCTCCGGAACATACTCCACACATCAACCGCTACGCTTGTCCTGAGCAGCAGCCAGGTAATTGCGGGAGTTAAAAGAGGCGCAAGCAGGGTGTTTACGCTCGTCATTCCGACCGAGAGCGCAACGTCGCCGTTCGAAAAATAAGTAATTACGTTGCTTGACGTTCCGCCGGGGCAGGTTCCGACGAGCACAACACCCGCGGTGAGCGCGGGGTCGAGATTAAACGCATAACTGAGCCCGAACGCCAGCAAAGGCATAATTATAAACTGAGCCGCACAGCCGATTATTATTTCTTTAGGCCGTGTTATAACGAGAGCAAAGTCTCGGGGCTTCATCGTAAGTCCCATTCCGAACATAATCACCATAAGCAGGTAATTAACCCACGACGTGTCAATCCATAAAGACGACTGAGGTATAAACAGCGCGAGCGCCGCCACGGCGAGCACTATCAGCGCCATAAACCTGCAAAAAAATTCGCCGATTTTTTCCGTAATTTTCATCCCTGCACTACCTTTCAATTTAAAGTTAATAACTAATTAAAATAATACTACAAAAAGGTTTAAATGTCTATCTTAGTTTACAGGGTTTTATCCTTTACGAACTGAGAAAGCTCGCTGAGCTTCTGATATTCGGTGCTGTTGGTTGCAATAAACAGGTTGTACTTTTTTTCGGGAACGGTCAATTCGTGAGTTAAATAAGTATCGATTGAGCCCTCGTGCATCCAAATTCCGTCTGAAGGTATCATCAAACCGTAACCGTAGTGTAAGGATGAGCCGGGCGAGTAATCGGTCGTCATCTCCGCAATACTCTCCTTACTCAGGACAGTGTATTCGCGCAGAGCAGTTTTTTTATTCGCGGGGATTGTAATAACCGCCTTTTTCTTTAAGCTGATTGATTTAACACAATTCTTTACGGACTTAGCCTGAGCGCCTGCCGTAATTGCCGAAATAATCATAAGCGTGCAAAGAAATACGCTTGCCGTTCTTTTAATACACTTCATTTTAACCGCAGCCTTTCTGTTATATCATATATTACTTTTTATTATAATACTTCCATCTTAATTTTAACTGAAGAAACAGAATTAACGAAAATTTCTCCGGCGAAAAAGGTATTGACACCACCGTTTCAGCGGAGTATTATTGTAAAAAAGATACTGATATCAGGAGGTAAAATATGAGTAAAATAAACGATTTTTTAACCGAAGCAGGCGTTTTCTTTTTAGCGACTACTGACGGAGACCAGCCTAAGCTCCGTCCGCTCGGCGCTCATCTTGAGGCTGACGGAAAGGTTATTTTCGGGGTCGGAGATTTTAAGGACGTTTACAAGCAGATGACTGCAAATCCTCTCGTTGAGATTGCCGCGTGCAAGCCCGACGGCCACTGGCTCCGCTATACCGGCAAGGCGGTTTTTGAGAGCGATTACAAGTACGCCGAGCAGATGATTAAGGCTTTAAAGCTCGATCAGATTTACAACGAAACCACCGGCAACAAGCTTATGACCTTCCATTTAGAGGACGCTAAGGCAGTAGATATCGCCGTTATGGGCGAGGGAGAAAATTTATTATAACCCTATAAAGTTAAAATCACCCGTTCGTTAAGAGCGGGTGATTATTTCGTTATTTATTAAATTAATTATTACCTAATGAAGCCTTGATAAACTCCGAGAAAAGCGGATGAGGTTTATTCGGGCGCGATTTAAACTCGGGGTGATACTGAACGCCTATATAAAACGGTCTGTCGGTAAGCTCAACGGTCTCAACAAGTCTGCCGTCGGGCGACATTCCCGAGAGCGTAAGCCCTGCTTCGGTGAGCGCTTCGCGGTAGTCGTTATTAAACTCATAACGGTGGCGGTGGCGCTCGCTTATTTCGGTTTTTCCGTAAGCGCGGTACATCGCCGTACCCTCCTTAATTACGCAGGGATAAGCGCCGAGACGGAGGGTTCCGCCCTTATCGATTTCGTCGTTCTGACCGGGCATAAAGTCGATTACCTTCGGTACATTCTGAGCGAACTCGCCGGAGTTTGCGCCATCGATGCCCGCGGCGTTGCGCGCGTATTCGATTACGGCAATCTGCATTCCGAGGCAGATTCCGAAGTAAGGCACGTTATTCTCCCTGGCGTACTTTGCGGCGAGAATCATACCCTCGATTCCGCGCTGGCCGAAGCCGCCCGGAACTATAATACCGTCGAGGCTCCCGAGAACTTCCTTTACATTATCCGCGGTAATATTCTCGGAATCAATCCACTCTATATTTACGCAGGCGTTCTGATAATAACCGGCGTGGCGCAGCGCTTCGGCAACGCTTAAATACGCGTCGTGAAGCTCGACATACTTACCGACCAAGCCGATAGTAACTATCTTTTCACGCGTTTTAATGCGCTCAATCATATGCTCCCAGTCAGCTAAATCGGGCTTGTGGGATTTCAAGTTAAGGTCACGGCACACAATATCGGAAAGGTGCGCCTTTTCAAGCATAAGCGGCGCCTCATACAGCACGGGCAGCGTAAGGTTCTCGATAACGCAGTCGGGCCATACGTTGCAGAAGCCCGCGATTTTATCGAAAATCGCCCTGTCGGTAATAGGCTCGTCGGTACGCAGGATGATTATATCGGGAGATACTCCTAAGCCCTGAAGCTCCTTAACCGAATGCTGCGTAGGCTTACTCTTATGCTCGCCCGACGCCTTTAAGTACGGCACGAGCGTAACGTGAATGTAAAGGCGGTTATCTACGCCGACCTCGTGGCCTACCTGACGGATAGCCTCAATAAACGGCTGGCTTTCGATATCGCCGATTGTACCGCCGATTTCGGTAATTACCACGTCGGCGTCGGTCTTTTTTCCGACCGAGTAGATAAAGCGTTTAATCTCGTCGGTGATATGCGGAATAACCTGAACGGTTTTTCCGAGGTACTCGCCCTTGCGCTCCTTTGAGAGCACGTTCGAATACACCTTACCGGTAGTGAGATTTGAAAATTTATTAAGGTCCTCGTCAATAAAGCGCTCGTAGTGGCCGAGGTCGAGGTCGGTTTCGGCGCCGTCCTCGGTAACGTATACCTCGCCGTGCTGATACGGGCTCATTGTTCCGGGGTCAACGTTGATATACGGGTCGAGCTTCTGAGCCGCGACCTTTAAGCCTCTCGCTTTTAAAAGACGTCCCAGCGAGGCGGCGGTTATACCCTTTCCGAGTCCCGAAACAACACCGCCTGTTACAAATATGTACTTTGTCATAATTACTCCTTATCTTAATGATTTATATCTTTTGCAACACTTTATGTAACACATTTTCAGAAAAAGTGTAACGCTGAAACCGCAGTATTTATGCGGGGTTCGGGCAGTTGTAACACATGTAACAC
>CAJOFK010000064.1 GCA_905234015.1 uncultured Ruminococcus sp. | reverse complement strand
GGACGACGAAAGAACCCGCCTCGATAAGCGCAACAGAAATTACAACTGCGAGCTCAAATACGAGGCGGAGGTTATGGAGCTTCTGGATTTCAACCTGCCTCCCTGCGAGTGGAGCGAGGTAAACCCGGCAAAACTCTCGGCGTTTATGCCCGGCACAAATGCCGTACAAATCGGCAGAGTATTATCAAAGCTGTCAGAAGATGATAAAAGAGTGTTACGGAAACGATATACTCATCATATATCATACGTTATTCCTCTAAAAAAACATCTTATTAATAGATAATTAAGTCAAATAATGTAATACGATGTAAGATGATGTAAGATGATGTAAGATTGAATTATAACATCTTACATAAAAAAAGCCACTGTTTATGCGGGCTTAAGAGGTTTAGTGTAAGATTGTAAGTAAAAAACGTATAAACTTTTTAAAAGTAAAAAAAGAATTAATATTATATATAGATTTTTAGAAAGTTTACAATTCTTTTTTAGTTCTCAGTTCTCGGTTACCAGCCACTAGCCACCAGTCACTAACAAGAAAGCGTGCGCACCTATCCATCGCTCGTGCGCACGCAGGGCGCAACTGAGCGGGAAATATAAAATGTTTTTTTACTTTATAAGGAACGCAGTTTCTTATAAAGCAAAAAAGGCTTCCCGAAGGAAGCCTTTTTCTTAATCCAACTTATTTTGTCATTGAAGCAACTTCTGCTGCGAAGTCGTCCTGGCGCTTCTCAAGACCCTCGCCCTTCTCAAAGCGAACGAACTCTTTAATAGTGATAGTCGCGCCTAAAGCCTTAGCTACGGAATCAACGTACTGCTTAACAGTCTGCTTGCTGTCCTTAACGAACTCCTGGTCAACGAGGCAGTTCTCTTTATAGAACTTGTTGATTTTACCCATAACGATCTTGTCGGCGATTGCTGCGGGCTTACCGGAGTTGATAACCTCAGCCTTCATAATCTCCTTCTCGTGCTCAACAACCTCAGCAGGTACTGCGTCACGGTCGAGATACTGAGTACCTAAAGCGGCAATCTGCATAGCAACGTCCTTACCGCAAACTACGAACTCGTCCTTATCGGCAGCGTCGGTGTCGAAGTTTACGAGTACGCCGATTTTACCGCCGGCGTGTACATAAGATACGCAGGCGCCCTCGTAACGTACGAAACGGCGAATCTTAATATTCTCACCGATAACCTGAATCTTCTCGCGGAGAAGCTCGTCTACTGTCATATCGGTACCCTCAGCCTTTAAGCTCATAAGAGCCTCAACGTCTGCGGGAGCGTTAACTAAAATAGTTTTAGCAACTGTTTCAACAAAAGCCATAAAGTCGGCGTTCTTAGCAACGAAGTCAGTCTCGGCGTTAACCTCAACAACTACGCCTGTTTTATTATCGTCGGAGGTTGTAGCGAAAGCTACGCCCTCAGCGGCAATACGGGAAGCCTTTTTAGCAACCTTTGCAAGTCCCTGCTCGCGGAGAATATCTACCGCCTTATCCATATCACCGTCAGCCTCTACGAGAGCCTTTTTGCAGTCCATCATACCGCAGCCGGTCTTTTCTCTTAACGCCTTAACGTCCTGAGCTGTAAAACTCATTTATATCATCCTTTCGATAAAGTTATTATTTTATTATTCAGCCTCTGCTTCGTCCTCTTCGGGCTCCTCGTTAACTGCCGCAGCGCCCATCTGACCCTCGCGGCCTTCGATAATAGCGTCAGCCATTGCGCCTGCGATTAACTTAACCGCGCGGATAGCGTCGTCATTACCGGGGATTACGAAATCGATCTCGTCGGGGTCGCAGTTAGTATCTACGATAGCAACTACGGGGATACCGAGCTTTTTAGCCTCGGCAACGGCAATCTTCTCTTTTCTCGGGTCTACGATAAACATAGCGCCGGGCATCTCGGGCATATCCTTGATACCGCCCATAAACTTCTCGAGTCGGTCGATTTCGAGGTTGAGCTTAATTACTTCCTTCTTCGGGAGTAAGTCGAAGGTGCCGTCCTCCTGCATTGTGCGAAGCTGCTTTAAGCGGGCAATTCTTCTGCGGATTGTTGAGAAGTTGGTGAGCATACCGCCGAGCCATCTTGCGTTAACGTAGTAAGCTCCTGCGCGCTCTGCCTCTTCCTTAATGGAATCCTGAGCCTGCTTCTTAGTACCTACGAAGAGTACGCACTTGCCTTCCATAGATACTTCCTTAACGAAGTTATAAGCCTCGTCGAGCTTCTTAACGGTCTTCTGTAAGTCGATAATATAGATACCGTTACGCTCGGTGAAGATGTACTCCGCCATTTTGGGGTTCCAGCGTCTTGTCTGGTGGCCGAAATGAACACCTGCTTCAAGAAGCTGTTTCATTGATACTGCTGACATTTTTATTCCTCCTTAGGTTAAACCTCCGCTGAGCCTTGATTTTATCGGCATTTTTACGGACTGTATCGTATCCGATAACCGTGCCGACGGACTCAACGTGCGAAATGCCTATATATTATACCACATTTTTAGAAAAAAGCAAGGATTTTTTTTAATTGAAAATTGAGAATTGATAATGGAAAATTATGGTCGGGTAGATAGTGCGGTGTTGGAAAAGACAACGGCAGCCCGACTGTATTAATATTGATGTTTATATGCAACGTTAATTCAGCACCGTAGGGAACGGGCCCTGCCCCGTTCCCTACAGATTAAAATCAAACGTTCCCTACGGCGTAAAAAAACATTTGCAATATTGATACACTCGGGCAACCGCGGTATTGGCAAAATCCGCGCTGTCTGCCCGACCGAAATTCTCCATTCTCAATTCTCAATTCTCAATCAAGAAAGCGTGCGGTATATCCATCGCTCGTGCGCACGCAGGGCGCAACTGAGCGGGAAATATAAAATGTTTTTTACTTTATAAGGAACGCAGTTTCTTATAAAGTAAAAAAAGCACCCGTCGAGGGTGCTTTTGTTAGTTCCACTTATCAAAGAATTTTTCGCTTCCGCAGGAGGCAATATAATGCTGAGTTTCGTGCCAGCTGCTGTAAATCATATCGGAAGCGTAGAAGTAAAGAAGCCTGTGCTGTACGGCGTAGCCGTCCTTATCGAAGATATAGGAAACAGCCTTCTTAACGGTTGAGGAAGCCTCGCCGAGAGTGCTGCCCTCATACTGGTAATCGTTAATGATTTTATCAATTGAAGTAGTATTCTCAAGCGCCATAGTATCTCTTATAGTCTGAGCTACTAAAGCGGCGCCGTTGTATCCGAGTCCGCCTGCCTCGCCCATAACGAGTCTTTCGAGCTTTGCTCTGTCGTAGGATGAGAGGCTGAGGTGCGCGGGCTTATAGGATGAATCAACATTAGTTGAAGCGACTAACGCCTTTGTTTTAGTTGCCTGAGGCTCGGTTTTAGCCTGAGTTTCTGCCTCGGTGGGAGCCTCGGTGGCCGTGGTCGCGGGCTGAGTCGCCTTTAAAGCCTCGTCGGTCTTATCGGATTTTGCGATAACCTCGGAGAAAACGCTGCTTCCGCCGATTGCGAAAACGTTATTCTTAACGTTGGTAACCGCTTCAACGTTCTGGATAAGGGTTATGCCCGGGATGATTACCGCGGCGATAACTACGAAAGCAGTTACGATAAACGAACCGAGCTTTGAAATTTTCTTAGTCTTCTTAGCCGGTCTTCTTGTGCGTGCAGCGCGTGTGCCTGATGTTCTTTCTGTTCTTTCTGTGCGCTGATGTCTGTAGTTTGAATGTCTGTAATTTGAACTTCTCAAAACTATTCCTCCTATCGAGTACGTTCTAAAAAAACACTTCTAAATCACTTGATGTATTCTTTAGTCGTAATAATTTTTCGGTTCACACAACTTCATTTCGTCGATATTTAACCACATCTTTTTAAAAAATGCAAATCCCCCCTGCCCCGAATCCGGTTACAATGATTACAGTTTGTAAACCTCTTGTAATAGTATTTCTTAAAAGCGAAAAAACCCTTGTTAATACTAGACAAAAAGAGTTAGGGTTAGGGAAAAGTTTTTTGTAACGGGGAGAAAGTAAACTTTTTTAAAAAAACTTGAAAAAACGGCGTTTTTTCGGGCTTTTCGGGCGGTTATCGGAGCAAAAATCGACGAGGATAATATCCTCTCCGATAAGCTTAATATTCTCCCACGGAATTATAAAATCATCTTTTCTGCCTAAAATTCCGAACAGCTTAAGCCTTCCGTAGATAATCAGCGCGCGCACAGCGGCGTTTCGGGTATCGACCTCGAGGTCGTCTACGCACCCGATAAGGCAGCCGGTGTTAACGTTTACGACCTCTTTATTGCGAAGCTCGCACAACCGGCAGGTCATAGTATCACCCCTTTTCAGTGGCTGGTGGTAAGTAAGCAGGAAGAAGGAAGAAGGAAGTATGTAGGTCGTGAAGATAGTGCGGCTAAATCCAATACAACCGCTCCCGACCGAATTAATATTGCGGTTCACTATCAAAATTTACCTTAGCACTGTAGGGAACGGGTCCCACCCCGTTCCCTACAGACTAACCACTAATCACTAGCCACTAGCCACTATTTTATGTTGACTTTTTAATTCTAATTTAGTATAATAAATCTATATAAAAACCGATGATTCAGGAGGTTCTTATGAGTAAATACGGCGATTATGTTCTTATGACTGATTCTACCTGCGACTTATCCCCCGAGTTCGCGGAAAAATATGATTTAACGGTTATGCCGATGGCGTTTCTTATGCAGGATAAGGTTTATAACCACTACCTTGATTGCAGGGAGATGACGCTTGCGATTTTTTACAACAACCTTAAAAAGGGTATTTTATCTCAGACTACGCAGATAAGCTACAACTCCTACCTCAATTTTTTTGAGACAATATTAAAGGAAGGAAAGGATATTATTTACGTATGCTTTTCCTCAGGACTCAGCGGCACCTTCAACACAAGCCGTATCGCCGCGAGAGATATTCTTGAAAAATACCCCGAAAGAAAGATTACTATAATCGACTCAAAGTGCGCTTCGGTAGGCGAAGGCCTGCTTATGTATTACACGGCGCTTAAATATAAGGACGATAAGCCCGAGATGGACGAGCTCGCCGAGTATGTTGAAAGCCTTAAGATGAATGTATGCCACTGGTTCGTAGTTGACGATATAGAGCACCTTAAGCGCGGCGGACGTATCTCCGCGGTAACCGCGACCTTCGCGAAGGCATTGCAGATTAAGCCTATGCTCAGTCTTGACGGTGACGGTAAGCTCGTCAACGTCGGCAAGGTTCGCGGCGCTAATAATGTATATGACGCTCTTATTAAAAAAATGCAGAGAGACGGCTACGATTATAAGAATCAGACGGTAATCGTCGCCCACGCCGATAATATCGACGGCGCCAAAGAGCTCAGAAAGCGCGTTAAGTCCTTCGTTAAGGACGCGCTTATCCTCGATATAGGTCCGATAATCGGAACTCACGTCGGCACGGGTATGCTTGCCTTAGCCTTTACCGGCGAAAGAAATATTAATATGTAAAAAAACGGCTCTTCGGAGCCGTTTTTTTTTAGGGCAAAGGGCTAAGGGGTAAGATTTACCGTAGGTAACGTTTGCAATATTAATACAGCCGGGCACCGCGGTAATAGCCTGCACCGCACTGTCTGCCCGACCGTATTTTTCAATTTTCAATTGTCAATTGTCAATTGATCCGCACTGTCTGCCCGACCGACATTATCCATTATCCATAATCAATTAACCATTAACACAACAAACGCTCCTACTCCCACCGCGGAGCCTAAAAACATTCCGGATATGACAGAAAAAAACACAATACTCTCCCCTTTTATGACATACTTTACACTATGTACGGTGGATAATATAGGAGGTGGTATTGTGCGGACTCTGTATCTGGATGTTTTTTTCTTTATTAATATGCTTGAGGATTATCTGCTGTTATTATGCGTTAAAAGAATTATGCATACCGATATCAAAAACAGGCGGATTATTCTCGCCTCAATCGCCGGAGCGGTATTCAGCCTTACGGCGCTTTTTGATATCAATTTCTTTCCCGTTAACCTGCTTATAAACGCCGTGTGCTGTTTTCTTATTACGCTTATATGCTTCGGTTATAAAAGCAAAAAACGCTTTCTTAAAACCGCGTTTACGCTTATTGCGGTGAGTATGCTGTTTTCGGGGGCTATGATTTTCTTTTACCTCGCGTTTAAACCTGACGGAATGATGATAATCAACAACGCCGTTTACTTTGATATCTCCCCCGTTATCCTCATTCTGCTGACGCTAATTATTTACGCGCTGCTGTTTTTATTCAGAAAGCTGTTTAAAAATCACGACAGAAAATCGCTTACACATCAGGTTAATTTTCTTTTTAAGAATAATAACTACGATATTCAATGCAAAACCGACAGCGGCTGCACCGCCCGTGAGCCGTTCTCGGGCGCAAGCGTTATTATTATTCAGGCGGATATGATAAGCGATAAGCCGGGCTTTAACGAAAGTTTCCGCCTTATACCGTTTAAGAGCCTCGGCGGTGACGGACTTATAAAAGGCTTTAAGGCGTCAGGGCTTAAAATCGACGGCAAAAATATAGACGAGGAAGTTTACATCGGACTATATGAGGGGAATTTCGGCGGAGAAATCCGCGGGCTTATTCCCGTAAATTTAATTGAGGACTGATATAATGACATTAATTAAAAGGCTTAAAAGGTTTTTCCTGAAAATTTTCACGGTAGACGACGAGGTATTTTATATCGGCGGAAGCGATACTCTCCCCCCTCCGCTCACTAAGGAGGAGGAGCTCGCAGTAATTAAAGAGATACGCGCAGGCCGCGGGGAGCTTAAGGAAAAGCTCATTGTGCATAACCTGCGCCTCGTTGTATATATAGCGAAGCGGTTCGAGACCGCGGGCGCCGGGATTGAGGACCTGATATCAATAGGTACAATCGGGCTTATTAAAGCGGTTAATACCTTTAACCCCGATAAAAACATAAAGCTCGCAACCTACGCCTCGCGCTGTATTGAAAACGAAATCCTGATGTTCCTGCGCAAAAGCAGTCAGCTTAAAAACGAGGTGAGCATTGACGAGCCTCTAAACACCGATTACGACGGCAACGAGCTTTTGCTGTGCGATGTGCTCGGCTGTGACCCGGATATGATTAACCGCGATATTGAAAACGAGCTTGAAAGAAATCAGCTTTTAAGCGCGGTAAGGAATTTAAACGACCGCGAGCGGCTTATTATGGAGCTGAGGTTCGGACTCAACGGTAAAAAAGAGCATACTCAAAAGGAGGTTGCGGACTTTCTCGGAATATCCCAGTCGTATATTTCACGCCTTGAGAAGAAGATAATTAAGAAGCTGAAAAAGGAACTGGAGTACAGGATGTAGGGAGTTAATGCAGGTAACCGCCTTTCGTTTCGCTTTCGCGGAAGGATAGTGCAAATACGTCAGGATAGGTGCCTCGGAATTGGGTGGGACCAATTCCCTACGGTGTTAAGGTAACGTTTGCAATATTAATACGGTCGGGCAACCGCGGCATTAGCCTCCACCGTTCTGTCTGCCCGACCATAATTTTCCATTTTCCATTATCAATTTTCAATTGACCTACGTTCCGCACCCGCGGAAGGACTCCCTTTTTTAGCAGGAAGCAGGAAGAAGGAAGTAGGAAGTGCTATAGACGAGCAGAAAGCTCGTTTTAAAAACAACAGCGGTTCCCGACAATATTTGTATTTCGCTGCGCGAAGCGCAATATTAATACGGTCGGGCAACCGCGGCATTAGCCTCCACCGTTCTGTCTGCCCGACCATAATTTTCCATTTTCCATTATCAATTTTCAATTTTCCATTATTTACTCATTAATAAACCCGTCGTCATCCTTGACGTCGCCGTCGGTGTTATTCTCCATATCGGAAACGGCCTTTGATGCGCCGTCGGCAATATCGGTCACGACCTCGCCCGCAGTATCGGCAGCCTGTTTAGCGGCGCCGCAGCCCGCAAAGGTAAATACAGATAAAATAATGATTATAACGGTAATTGCCGATAAAATCTTTTTTATAAAAGTTTTTTTCATAAAAATCACCCTACGATATTATTTACCGCAGGGCGTTAGTTTATACATTAATTATTTTAATTATTTTTTATTCCTTTTCTTTTAACAAATCGTCAATCTTATACGACGCCTTAACCTCGTCGTCCTCGAAGATTGAAAGTATAAACGAGCCGTCGTCGTCAATCGTGATACCCTTGCCCTGTTTTTTACCGTCAACATATTCGCCGAGGAAGATAAAATCACCGTTTTTATCAAAGCGCGCGCCGATACCGTTCGGGGAGTTGTTAAACCATTTTCCGATATGGGAGGAGCCGTCGGAGCCCCTGAAGCCTACGCCGAAGCCGTTTCTGAGGTTATCGCTCCAGTTGCCGACGTAATTAACCCTGCCGTTTTTAAAGTAGAAGGTTCCGAAGCCGTTGCGCTTATCGTTAAAGTAGCCGCCCTCGTAGGCTGTTGTGCCCTCGGGAGTTACGGTTCTTCCGTAGCCGCAGCGTTTATTGTCTTCGTCGAGCTCGCCGTAGTAGCGGTAGTTCTCACCCTTGCTCTCGATAACAGCGTCGGAATCGTCCGAGCTGTTTTCCATCTCGTAAATCTTCATATCGTTATCGTCGAGCGCGTCGTACTTTTCAACCTCGGGAGTATTAAACGGCTCGTTGGTAATCTCGTAATAGGGCTCGCCGTTTTCATCGGTTAAAAACTCCGCGCCCGTTATATCAAAGGTTGAATTAAGGTTGCGGTTTAAGTTAAAGTCAACCGAGTCAAAATCGAATCCGCCGAGGTTATTAACCGATTCGTCGCGGATAACCGTTTTTGAGATAAATTTATTATTAGGAACAGAATTGAAAAAGAGGAAACCCCTGTCGGTATACGCGAGCACGGAATAATCCTCGTCCTCGGGCATTCCGGTTTTAGGGTAAAGATAGGATTCAACCGAGGATTCGGCTGTGTTATAAATCTTAACTATAACGTCCCTGCCGTCTACCTTTGAGGGATAAAGCACATATTCGGGGGATTTCATATTTCCCGAGAAATACTCGCTTTTAAGCCATATATGGTTGTTATCAAAGTAAAAGCGCTTGAAAATAACTCCCGCGCTGTCGTAGGTGTTGACGCGGTAGCAGTTGTCGCTGACTTTTTCTGCGTTCTGATAGACAAGCCTGTCCCTGTTTACCTTCCAGCTGAGGCGTTCTCCGCGCTCCATATTATAGATAAAGGTATACTCGACGTCGTCTACAACCTGCATACAGCGGTTATTCTGAGCCTCGCAGGAGCTGTTGAAGTAATTAGAGCGTACTCCGGCAAAAAAGTCCTCGGTAAAATCGAGAATATCAAATTTGTCAAACGCAATACCGAAATAAATTATATCCTTGTTTTCCATATCTAACCCGTTAAATAATAAAGCGATAACTTAATAAAACTGCCGGGAAAACTCAAAATGAGTTTTGAGCCCGGCAAATTTTCATTTTAAATAGAAATAGTCTTAGCGATATCGTAGAGGTTCTTGTTGAATACTCTCGGCATATCGAGCGCCTCGGTGATATCAAAATCAACAATTTTATTATCCTTCATAGCGACAACCCTGTTGCCTATACCCTGAGCTAAGAGGTCAACCGCCTTATGGCCCATAAGAGAGGCAACAACCCTGTCTCTTACGGTCGGAGAACCGCCGCGCTGAACGTGACCGAGGATAGTAGCTCTCGTCTCAATGCTGAGACGCTGCTCAACGTATTTCGCGAGGTCGTTAACTCCGCCTACGCCCTCAGCTACAACGATAATGAAGTGCTTCTTACCGGTTTTCTGAGTGTTGATAATACGCTCGATAACGTCTCTCTCGATATTGAAAGAAACCTCGGGTACTAGGATAGCCGTAGCTCCGCAGGAAATACCTACCTGCAAAGCGATATCTCCGCAGCGTCTTCCCATAACCTCAACGATTGAACAGCGGTCGTGGGACTGAGCTGTATCACGGATTTTATCTATCATATCAATAGCAGTATTCATAGCGGTATCAAAGCCGATTGTATAATCGGAGCAGGCGATATCGTTATCGATAGTTCCGGGAACGCCGATACAGTTAACTCCGGCGTTGGTGAGAGCTCTCGCTCCGGCAAAGGAACCGTCTCCGCCTATAACTACAACTCCGTTGATACCGAGCTCCTGACAATGCTTAGCCGCCTTTTTCTGGCCTTCAAGGGTTTTAAACTCCTCGCTTCGCGCGGTATAAAGAATAGTACCGCCGTTGCCGATGATATCGGATACGGAGCGGAGGTTCATTTTTTCAACATCACCGTTGAGAAGTCCGTTATATCCGCGGTATACGCCGTAAACGTCCATTCCCTTAGCGATAGCCGAACGTACAACTGCTCTTACAGCCGCGTTCATTCCGGGCGCGTCGCCGCCACTTGTTAAAACCGCAATCTTATTTTTACCCATAATGTTACCTCCTTGGAGATTATTATATAAAATATACTATAATTATAATACAATTTTTTGGTAAATACAATAGAATTTTTAAATTTCTTCGTCAATTAGTTCTTAGTTCTCAGTTCTCGGTAATTGGTAAGGTTTACCGTAGG
>CAJOFK010000063.1 GCA_905234015.1 uncultured Ruminococcus sp. | reverse complement strand
AGTAAAAAACATTTTATATTGCCCGCTTAGTTGCGCCCTGCGTGCGCACAAGCGATGGCTGAAGAAAACGCACGCACTTTGGTGCGCACGCTTTCTTGTATTTTTAAAACTACGAAAGGAGAAGCATTATGGTATACGTTTGCGATGTATGCGGTTGGGAATACGACGAGGAAGCAGGTGCTCCCGAGTACGGTATTGAGCCCGGAACAAAGTTCGCGGATTTACCCGACGATTTCGAGTGTCCTCTTTGCGGAGTTGACAAGGACAGCTTTTCGGAGCAGTAATTACGATAAAGCGTGCTCGGTGCACGCTTTTCGTTTAAGCGGAGATAATTTATGAAAAAACTTATGATAATTGCCGCAGCGGCGGCGCTCGCTGCTTTCGTATTTTTTACGGTATTATACTTTTTAAATCCTTTCGGAGTAATATTAAGCCTCGCGGTTACCTTCGGCACGATTGCTTATCATTTCTGGATGAGGCTGATTGTCGGGTATGCCGTCAACGCGGTTATGCACAACAGGGCGGATTATACGCGCGGAATATATCAGCTTAAGCCCTTTGAAAGAAAGCTGTACAGCTTCCTTAAGGTAAAGGTATGGAAGGATAAAATGCCGACCTTTGACGCTGACAGGTTCGATTCCTCCGTGAAAAGCTGGGATGAAATCGCGCAGGCGATGTGCCAGGCGGAAATCGTGCATAAAATAATAGTTGTGCTTAGCTTCGTGCCGCTGTTATTTTCAATTTGGTTCGGCGATTTTCCGATATTCTTAATAACGTCAATACTCGCGGCGCTGTTTGATTTGATGTTCGTGATTATGCAGCGCTTCAACCGCCCGAGAGTAATCAGGATGATTTATATTCAGAAGAAGAGGCGCGGAGCCCGCGCTGCCAATCCGCGCAACTGACATTAGAATAAACAAAGAAAAAGTATCCCGCGTTTTCAGTTACGCCGTTTATCAAAGCTTCCAAAGCATTCAGCCTATTCAAAGGCGGATATGGCTGTCGGGGCTGTAATTAGTTTTTAGTTCTCAGTTCTCAGTTCTCAGTTATGGTCGGGCAGATAGTGCGGATCAATTGAAAATTGATAATGGAAAATGGATAATTATTGTCGGGCAGATAGTGCGGATCAATTGAAAATTGATAATGGAAAATGGATAATTATTGTCGGGCAGATAGTGCGGAGTAAATTAATACCGCGGATTCCCGACTGTATTAATATTGCTTTCAATCTAAGCAAGCGAAGCTTGCATATAAATACGGTCGGGCACCGCTGTTGTTTCAAAATCCGCCCTATCTTCCCGACCTACAGACTTCCTACTTCCTTCTTCCTGCTTCCTGCTAAAAAAGGGAGATGGCTCCCGCGGCTCGCGGGCTAAAAAGGACGTACCGAAAGGTACGTCCTTTTTTAACTTCTAAATCTTAATATTTCTCACGTTTAACATAAGAGGTGTGTAAGAGCTCGTGAGCTTTATGGGAACCGGGTTCTCCGAGATAGTCGTTATAGATATCCTTGATTTCGGGGTTATCGTGCGACTTCCTGAACGGGAGGTTACGGTCGTCGTCATAGAGCGCCTCGGCTCTCTTTTCTCTTAAGTCAACGAAGTTTCTGACGTGACCGGGCTGAATCGGCTGACCGCCGCCGTTGATACAGCCGCCGGGACAGCACATAACTTCGATGAAGTGATACTTGGACTTGCCCGCGCGAATCTCGTCGAGGAGCTTAGCAGCGTTCTTAAGTCCTGAGGTAACGGCTACGTTAACGTCGATTCCGGCTACGTTGTAGGTAGCTTCCTTAACGTCGTCCATACCGCGAACCTCTTTATATTCGAACTTGTCTAAATCCTCGCCTGTGAGGATATCGGCAACTGTTCTGAGCGCAGCTTCCATAACACCGCCGGAAGCGCCGAAGATTGTACCCGCACCGGAGCCGATACCCATAATGGAGTCAAACTCGCCGTCTTCAAGCTCAGTGAACTGAATACCGGCAGTCTTAATCATCTTGGCAAGCTCTCTTGTGGAGATTGAAATATCATTATCCTGCATACCGTCGCGTCCCTGGTCGTCGCGCTTGATCTCAAACTTCTTTGCAACACAGGGCATTACGGATACAACAACGATATCCTTCGGGTCGATACCCGCCTTCTCGGCGTAGTAGGACTTAATCATAGCGCCCTGCATCTGCTGAGGAGATTTACAGGTTGAGAGATGGGGGATAAGGTCGGGATAATAATGCTCGCAGAACTTAATCCATCCGGGTGAGCAGGAGGTAATCATCGGGAGAGTACCGCCGTTCTTAACGCGCTGGATGAACTCTGTTCCTTCCTCCATAATTGTGAGGTCGGCGCCGAAGTTGGTATCAAATACCTTATCAAAGCCGAGCATATGCAGAGCAGTCGCCATCTTGCCTGTTACGTTTGTGCCGATAGGCATACCGAAGCATTCGCCGAGAGTAGCTCTGATTGAAGGAGCGGTATGAACTACAACGTGCTTCTCAGGATCCGCGATAGCCTCAAATACCTTAGCGGTATCGTCGCGCTCAACGAGTGCGCCGGTCGGGCATACTACGGTACACTGACCGCAGCTTACGCAGGTTACGTCACCTAAGTCCTTATCAAACGCACAGCCGATAGCTGTGTCAAAGCCTCTGTTGTTGGGACCGATAACGGAAACGTACTGGTTCTTACAAGCAGCTACGCAGCGGCGGCAGAGGATACACTTGTTGTTGTTTCTTACAAGATGGAGAGTAGACTCGTCCACCTCGTACTTAGTCTCTTCGCCGACGAACTTATCCTCGTCAACACCGTACTCGAGGCAGAGCTTCTGGAGCTCGCAGTTATCGTTCCTCGGGCAGGAAAGACATTTTTTATCGTGGTTCGAAAGAAGAAGCTCAAGGTTCATCTTTCTGTACTTACGGATTTCGGGTGTATTGGTAAAGATTTCCGTGCCTTCTCTTTCTATGGGGTAAACGCAGGCTGCGACTAAGCTTCTTGCGCCCTTAACCTCGCAGAGACACATACGGCACGCGCCGATTTCGTTGATTTCTTTAAGATAGCATAAGGTCGGGATTTTAATTCCAAACTGATGACAGGCTTCAAGAATAGTGGTATTTTTTTCAACGGAGTAATCCTTACCGTTGATTTTAATGTTTAACATTTCCATTACAATATCTCCTTTCCTCAGCCTTTTGAAATAGCGCCGAACTTACATGTCTCGATACATGCGCCGCACTTGATACACTTAGCGGTGTCGATAGCGTAAGCGGGCTTCTTCTTACCGGGAGCGGTGTAATCTGTAACGCTGATAGCGGAAACGGGGCACTTTCTCGCGCACATTCCGCAGCCGATACATTTATCTTTATCAATCTTGAACTCAAGCAGGTTCTTACATACGCCCGCGGGACATTTCTTATCCACAACGTGAGCGATGTACTCGTCCTTGAAGTAGCGCAGAGTCGAGAGTACGGGGTTCGGAGCTGTCTGTCCGAGACCGCAGAGTGAATTAGCCTTGATGAAGTGGCAGAGCTCTTCCATCTCGTCAATCATCTCGAGGGTACCCTGGCCGTTAGTGATTTTCTCGAGCATTTCGAGAAGTCTCTTAGTACCTACACGGCAGGGAGTACATTTACCGCAGCTCTCGTCAACGGTGAACTCAAGGAAGAATTTAGCTATATCAACCATACAGGTTGTCTCGTCCATAACGATAAGTCCGCCGGAGCCCATCATCGAGCCGATTTCAAGGAGGTTATCGTAGTCAATCGGGATATCGAGGTGCTCAGCCGGGATACATCCGCCGGAGGGGCCGCCTGTCTGAGCTGCCTTGAACTTCTTGCCGTTCGGGATACCGCCGCCGATTTCCTCAACGATTTCGCGCAGTGTAGTTCCCATCGGAACCTCAACGAGTCCTGTGTGCTCAATCTTACCGCCGAGAGCGAATACCTTAGTACCCTTGCTCTTCTCGGTACCCATCGAAGCGAACCACTCGGGACCGTTTAAGATAATCTGAGTAATGTTAGCGTAGGTCTCAACGTTGTTGAGAATAGTGGGCTTTCTGTAAAGGCCCTTAACAGCCGGGAACGGGGGACGGGGTCTGGGCTCGCCGCGCTTACCCTCGATAGAGGTCATAAGCGAGGTTTCCTCGCCGCATACGAACGCGCCCGCGCCTAAGCGCAGCTGTAAGTCAAAGTTAAAGCCTGTGCCGAAGATATCCTCGCCTAAAAGACCGTACTCGTGAGCCTGGTCGATAGCAATCTGCAAACGCTTAACAGCGATAGGATACTCAGCTCTTACATATATATAACCCTTTGAAGCGCCGATTGCGTAGCCCGCGATAGCCATAGCCTCGATAACGGTATGGGGGTCGCCCTCAAGAACGGAACGATCCATAAACGCGCCGGGGTCGCCTTCGTCGGCGTTACAGCAAACGTACTTCTGGTCAGCGTCGTTAGCGGCAGCAAATTTCCACTTTAAGCCTGTGGGGAAGCCGGCGCCGCCTCGGCCTCTGAGTCCTGAATCGAGCACAGTCTGAATAACCTGCTCGGGAGTCATTTCGGTAAGAACCTTACCGAGTGCCGCGTAACCGTCCTGAGCGATATAGTCGTCAATCTTTTCGGGGTCGATAACGCCGCAGTTTCTTAAAGCAACACGCTTCTGCTTAGCGTAGAAAGCAGTTTTGTTAAGTGATTTGATTGTATCCTTCTCAACGGTCTCCTGATAGAGAAGGCGGGTAACGATTCTACCCTTTAAGAGATGCTCCTCAACGATTTCGGGAATATCATCAATCTTAACCATTGAGTAGAAGCTTCCCTCGGGATAAACTACCATAATCGGGCCTAAGGCGCAAAGTCCGAAGCAGCCTGTTGTAATAACGTTAACTTCTTTATCGAGTCCCTTAGCCGCGAGTTCTTCGTTGAGTTTATCTACGATTTTTAAACTGTCCGAGGAGGTACATCCGGTACCGCCGCAGACAAGCACATTAGAACGATACATTATTGCCCTCCTTATTTACCCATTGTGCCGATTGTATATTCGGTAACAACGTTTTTATTTACAATATGGTCGTTAACAACCTTAACAGCTTTTTCGGGAGTCATCTTAATGTAGGTTACTTTTTCCTCACCGGGAATTTCAACCTCAACTACGGGCTCATACTGGCAGATTCCGATACATCCGGTCTGAGTAACGGTAACGCTGTCGGTAAGACCTCTTTTTGCGATTTCTTCAGTAAAAGCATTGAGTACAGGTCTTGCGCCCGCGGCGATACCGCATGTAGCCATACCTACAAAAACGCGGCAAGCGTTGGGGTTTTCTTTTCTCAGATCAAGATTAGCCTTAGCTCTTTCTCTGATAGCCTGTAATTCAGCTAAAGATTTCATTATCTAAACACCTCCGAGTATAATTTGAGTTTGTTCTTCTAAATATTGTTTTATCCATTCCAAAACGTCGGGCGTATCAAGGCTTACGTCGCCGAGCACCTCTCTTAATTCTCTCGTATCAAGAGTAAAGCTTCCCGAGTCGGTGCTGCGGGTGAAAACGAAGTCGATATCGGGATTGCAGCGGATAAGGATTTCAACCGTGGAGTTGATGTCCCCGAGCGGAGTCATATCGACGTGGCTCTTTATATAGGACGCTTCGGTTAAAGTTCCTTCGCCGGGTTTCGATTTAATATCGAAGCTGCCGCCCGTCTGCTCCGCGCTGAGCTTAAAAAGCGGAACTCCGAGCCCGACCTTGCGCGTAGTTCGCGTAGTGAAAAACGGGTCGATAACCTGACTGACCTGTTCCTGTGTCATTCCGCAGCCGTTATCCTCAATCGAGATTTTAAGCAAGTCGTCCTTATCGCTTTCGTTTACGATAATCTTAACGAGGGAGGCTTGTGCTCTGACTGAGTTTTGAGCTACGTCCATAACGTTGAGCGATAACTCACGCATTTTTATATTTGTCTATTATGCCGGGTATGTCGTCAACCGTAAGTCTTCCGTAAACATCTTCGTTAACGGTGATTACGGGAGCAAGTCCGCAAGCGCCGATACAGCGGCAGGCGGTGAGTGAGAACTGACCGTCGGGCGTACACTCCTCGGCTTCAATACCGAGAATTTCCGAAAGCTTATTTAAAATATCGCCCGAACCCTTTACATAACAAGCTGTTCCTAAGCATACCGAGATGTTGTATTTACCCTTAGGTGAAAGAGCGAACTGGGAGTAGAAGGTAGATACTCCGTAAACTTCCTCAAGCGGTACGTTAAGTCCCTCGGCAATCATAGTCTGTACCTCAATCGGAAGGTAGCCGTAGATATCCTGCGCCTGCTGAAGTACAGGCATTACCGCGCCCGGATCGTCGAGGTGATTTTTAATAACCTCTTTCAGCTGCGCTTCCTGTTCAGGTGTGCCCTTAAAGGGCAGATTGCTGATTTTCTTTTGCATCGTTTTTCCTCCTTTAAATGATATTGTGCGCCGTGATTAAATGTGCATTTGGGCGCACCTATACGTTTAGAGATATTATATCATATCCGACGTCGAATGTCTACAGCTTTTTAGCTTTTTTTAATAAAAATGACCGGTAAATGTGCAGAATATAGGTGCATTATAGTTAGGATTGACTAACTGTTAACAAGTGGCTGGTGGCTGGTGGTTAGTGACTAGGGGCTGGTGGCTAGTGGTTAGTTGCGGTCGGGCAGATAGCGCGGATTTGGAAACAACCGCGGTGCCCGACCGACAACTGAGAACTGAGAACTGAGAACTGTGAACTAACTTCCTGCTTCCTGCTTCCTGCTGAAAAATTTATAAAAATTTTTCCGACAATTGCATAAAACTACGCAATTTTTTCCTTTTTTGTATATGTAAGTGAGGGGGTAACTCTCAATATATTAAAAAGGAATGATAATTATCAAAACTTCTAATTGGCAGAAGCTTCTCTCCCGAAGCGTGGAGGAGGCGCAGGCGCTCGCAAGACTGAGCGCTCATCAGAAAAACATCGACTGCCTGACGGATTTCAAGGGCAGAATAACTATCGACGGCGAGGCGTACTCGACCGACACCCTGCTTTTGCTCTATCTCGAGGCGCTCGAAAACGCCTGCTCTAACGCGCTGTTCGACTTCCTTTCCTCACTCGAGGACAAGGCCGCCGCGGACGAAATGGTCAACGAGGTGTTCCTCGGAATCGCCGCGAATCAGCACCAAAAAACGCGATTTCTATCGGAATACCGCCGCACAAGACGCCAAAAATCAGCCGCCGCGGACAAGCCCGAGGTCAAGCACCTGTGCCAGTACGTCGTTGAGGACAAGCTCAGTGAGCTCGGACTTAAGGTCAGGCTCAACCTCGTGACGAAAAAAATCGAAATCACGGGCTACGGCAGCGAGGCGCTCTACGAGCTCTACTCGCGGTCAAACATATTAGCCGTACTGCCGAGTATTCTGCTCGACAGCCTGCGCTCGGACGACGTTCGGGGGCTTTCTCAGGGCACGCGCGCGATTGAGCAGTACATCTTCAACATCGCCGACATCAACCGCTACAACCCGATTCACGAAATGCTCGAGGAGTACGAAAACGACGACGAGGGCAACCTGCTCGTGCTGTACGCCTTGCTCGGAATCGAGGACGAAACCGACCGTATGCTCGTCAGAAAATGGCTTATGCAGACCGTCGCGCTGGCGTACAATTCGGTCGAAAAGCAGATTAGCACCGAGGGCGTTCTCGTATTGCAGGGGCGTCAGGGCTGCGGAAAAACCTCATTTTTCAGGCGTTTATCATTAAAACCCGAGTGGTTCACCGAGGGCGCGGTAATCGACGTGCGAAACAAGGACAGCGTAATCTCGGCGCTGTCGACGTGGATATGCGAGCTCGGCGAAATCGACTGCACACTCAAGCGCGAACAGAGCGCCCTCAAGGCGTTTATAACGCGTCCTTTAGACCGTATAAGGTTCCCGTACGCGGCGGCGGAGTCTGAGCTTGCGAGGGCGACGAGTCTCTGCGGCACCGTCAATCCCGATAAGTTTTTGAACGATTCGACAGGCTCGCGCCGATACTGGGTTGTGACGGTTGAGGACATCGACCGCGAGGCGCTTTTCAGTATGAGCGACGAGGAATTTAAGTATCTTTGGGGCTATATTTACGGGCTTTATAAGGAAAATCCCGAGGGCTTCCGCCTCTCGGACGACGAAAGAACCCGCCTCGATAAGCGCAACAGAAATTACAACTGCGAGCTCAAATACGAGGCGGAGGTTATGGAGCTTCTGGATTTCAACCTGCC
>CAJOFK010000062.1 GCA_905234015.1 uncultured Ruminococcus sp. | reverse complement strand
TGCGGAGCTTTCGTATATCCATCGCTCGTGCGCACGCAGGGCGCAACTGAGCGGGAAATATAAAATGTTTTTTACTTTATAAGGAACGCAGTTTCTTATTAAAGTAAAATAAGCCGTCGCTTTTTAAGCGGCGGCTTTACTTATATCATATTAAATATCCATATTCATTTTCTGAACTTCTCTTACTTCGTCCTCGGCGTCAAGGAAAGCCTTTACTACCAGCGGGTCGAAGTGCGAGCCGGAGCCTTCGCGGATTATATCGAAAGCCTTCTCGACGCTGAACGGCTCCTTATAGCTGCGGCGTGATACGAGTGCGTCGAATACGTCTGCAACCGCCATTATACGCGCTGAAAGCGGAATATCCTCGCCGGAAAGTCCCTCGGGATAACCTGTACCGTCCCACTTTTCATGGTGATACTCTGCAAGGTTCTTAGCCTCGGTGAGATACTCGGTCTCCTCTCCTACCGTAGTAATCGCTTTATCAATAATCTCGCCGCCGGCAGAGGTATGAGTTTTCATAATACTTAATTCCTCGTCGGTCAGCTTACCGGGCTTATTAAGAATAGTATCGGAAACCTTAATCTTTCCTACGTCGTGCAGAGGCGCGGAGTTTATTACCTCGGAAACAAACTGGTCGGTAAGCTTATCCTCGTAAATATGTTCTTTCTGCATCTGGTGCATAATTATACCGCAGTAAGCGGCGGTCTTGCGGACGTGGTCGCCGGTACACTGGTCACGGCTTTCAACAATATCGGCAAGAACGAGAATAATACCGTTTTGAAGTCGTGTAATCTGCTTGTTCTTACGCTGAACCTCATCAATATAGCGAATAGTATCGGCGGTAGTAAGGCAGTACGCGTTATAAAGATTTTCAAGCTCGTCGCCGGTATGAATATCCAGCTGATTAAGAATTTTTATACTTGTTTCACGCGCCAGCGGAGTATCGAAGGATAAACTGTTCGCGGCGTCGGCTATTGAATTAACGGGCGTAATGAAATGGCGCTCCGCAATCCATACGGCATAAGTACGGATAAGCACTAAAACGCCGATAAACAGCGAGATAATCTTAGCAAGGAATGCAATTTCATCCTCGCGCAGCTCGCTCATAGACATATCTACGCCGACATAACAGAGGGTTTTTCCCTGAGAATCACGCAAAGGCTTATATACCGTTAAAATCCAGCCGTACTGGTTATTGGTAATATCCATCGGCATATCCTTGCCCTTAAGGAGTAAATCGGAATATTTCTCGATTGTTGTATCGTAGGGGATTACATCTCCGGGATGATTGGCGGCTACATCTTCGGTATCGAGGTCAAATACAACATGAGTGCCGTCCTTTTCAATCCGGTAAACGTATATGTATTTGATTTCGGGAGATGAGTCACTTACCGACTGCATAAGCTCCTTTGTTTTAAGATAGCCTTTTGCTTTCTCTCCGTATTTAAGATACTCGTCAATACGGCTGCCGTCAACGTGTTTTGCGATAACGGCGCTCGCGTGCCTTGCCTGGTTTGTAAATTCGTCTACGGTAGAATTATGATACTGCAAAACGCAGATTGCAATCGATGACGCCGCTACAAGTGAAGTTGAAAGCGCTACGAGAAGCGCAACCTTCGTTCGAAGCGGAAAGCGTATAGATGATTTTTTATCGTGACGCTTATAAATAGAAATATAATACCATTCTTTATGGCGTAAATATTCAATTAGCCTGTTAGGCAGCAGTTTATAAAGAATCAGCGCTGCTAATGTAACAACAAATTTATCGGCTACGTCAACCAAAAACGTAGAGAGCATATTCGAAAGGAAGTAGCCCATAGGAACGGCGCTGTTAATCTTTTCGGCTAAATCAACCGCAAAGCCCTCACCGAAGCTCATTCCGTTAATAAGCCAGGTCAGAAGACCTCCGAGTCCTCCTCCTAAAAGCGCGAAAATCAGTATTGCAAGGAGGATATATTGAATCCTGAGCCGCCTGAACTGATGAGCATACATAACCGCTATACCCGCGATAAGCACGGTAATAACGCAGTAATAGGTTGATACTCCATTAAACAATCCGCTTATAACATTAGACAAAAATCCGACGGTTACACAGGGGATATATCCGCCGACCAGCGCCGCAAGAATAGTTCCGATGTTATCTATATAAAGCGGAAGTCCGAAAAAGGCGTTTATCCTCGTACCAAGTATATTAAGAAGTATGCATATAACAATAATACAAAAAAGGGAAAGCCACTTCTTCCCCACTCTTGACTTATTGAGCTTTGTCATAAACATCCCTCCGTTAATCAATACTCATCCTTATTATTATATTGCAAAAAAGGAAAAATTACAAGTGAAAAATATTATTTTTTTAATAATCAAAGAAAAAACCTCCGAAAGAATCGGAGGTTAAATATCAGGTATCCGAAATATCGTTTTTTACTTCATTATTATTGCCGCGGAAATATGAACGCCGATAATTTGCAGGGAAATTCCCGTTGCGGCGACACAGTCAAGGAGAACGACAGCGTAATCTTCTTCAACTTACGCCCCGACAGAGCCAGAGAAATCACAAGAACCTTCGTTGACCCCGACTTCGACGGCTTCGAGCGCGAGAACGGCTTCTTCCCTCTCAACTACGTATGTATGACTCAGTACGACGCGACAATGCCGAACGTTGACGTCGCGTTCAAGCCCCAGAGCTTGAAGAACACAATGGGCGAGTACATCTCGAGCCTCGGAATGAATCAGCTGAGAATCGCCTAGACAGAGAAGTACGCTCACGTAACCTTCTTCTTCAACGGCGGCGTTGAGAAGCAGTACGAGAACGAGGACAGAATCCTCGTAAAATCTCCTGCTGTAGCGACATACGACCTCCAGCCCGAGATGAGCGCCTACGAGGTAACCGACAAGCTCGTACCCGCAATCAAGAGCGGCAAGTACGATATGATTATCCTCAACTTCGCGAACTGCGATATGGTAGGACACACAGGCGTGTTTGACGCGGCGGTCAAGGCGGTTGACGAGTGCGTAGGCAGAGTCACCGACGCGATTGCGGAGATGGGCGGGCGTAGCTCTTATCACGGCTGACCACGGCAACGCGGACAAAATGGTTGACGACGACGGCTCACCGTTCACAGCTCACACCACAAACCCCGTACCGTTCTGCGTAGTAGGCTACGACTGCAAGCTCCGCGAGGACGGCGTACTGGCTGACATAGCCCCCACAATGCTTCAGATTATGGGACTCAAGCAGCCGGAAGAGATGACAGGAAAGAGCATTATCATTTAATTCGGAATTCGGAATGCGTAATTCGGAATTAAAGCTATAACAAACGTATAATAAAGAAAATCCCGACAGTGTCTAATTAACGATACTGTCGGGAATTTTTGTTTTTTGTTATATCAAGCTATCTGCTCGAGAGAAAAATTGCGAATTGCGAATTGCGCATTGCGAATTTTCTAATGCGCTCCGCGCATTAGAAGAAGTCGGGCGGCATAATATCAAAGCTGCCGCTGCCTGTGACTGTAGATCCGTCGGCAAACGTTACCTTATAAGTGACCTTGTGATCGCCGTAGTCGTGGATCGTAAACACGCCGTCCTTGTCAACCGTTACAACGTTCTCGGGAGTAGCGGTGAATTCAAACTTGTACTCGCTTGACTTGAACTTTGAGCCTGAAGTGCTGTTGTTGATGTAGCGCTTGATTATAGTATTCTTGAAGCTCGTCCGATCGCCCGGTGTTACGAAGTACTCATAGAAAAGTCCGTCGTTGTCGAACATCATATTAGCGTCGAATACCCACTTATCCTTGACAGTCTTGCAGATGACCGTAAAGGTTCCGACCTTTCTCTTCTTAGCCTTACCGCGCTTTTCATAGACTGTAACGTCAGTCTTGCCCGGCTTAAGCGAATAAACCTCGGCTCTCTTAGGTAACCTGTTGAGAGGGTACTTCGATTGCATTCTTGAAGCGGCGATTTTCTTGTTCTTGATCTTGACGGTATACTTCGCGTCATAATGATAGTTCTTGATCGCGTCCGCCAGATCGACCGTACCGCCGTCGTAGAAGTAGTAGGACTTCATATGCTTGTTGTACTTGATAGTCGACTTCTTAAAGCTCTTCTTGATCGTAGCCTTGTAGTCGCCGACAGTGACCTTGAACGAGCCGTAAACCGTGCCGCCTATTTTAGCCTTGACGGTGGTAGTACCCTTCTTGAGCCCCTGGAACGAGTAGATGTAATAGCCGTAGGAGCCGAGAACATACGTAAGCTTGAGAAGCTTTTTGTTGTAGCTGAGCTTGTACTCCTTGAAGTACGGATTCTTGACCTTGACGTCCCTGATGGTACCGACGTTGAACTTAACGTCATTCATCTTGACCTTCTTGGCGGCTGTGACAGTGATCTCATACTTTTTGAACACAGAGCCGTCGGCGGTGTTTGTGACTGTGATAAGGGGCTTAACGCTCTTGGTGGGCTTTAAGGAACGAACCATAAGCCAGTACCAGTCGCCCTCGTTGTTGGCGTCAACCTTAACAAAGCAGTCGTCGTTGTTCTCAACCTTACATTCGTACTTAGCTTCCTCGGTCTTTTTGAAGCCGAGGTTGAGTTCCTTGTACTGCATAAGTGTTTTCGCGGTAGCGTCAGCAGCGTTTACGGATGTTGGGAAAATAAAAACGCTGAGTAAAACAGTTGCCGCGATGATTAAAGAAATAAACTTTTTCATAATATCATCTCCTCTAATTTGATTGTAGCATAACGCATATATATAGTCAATAAAAATATGGACTGTTAATGTAAGAATAGCCTGACGATATTTTAAAAGGTGAACTTGGAGATAAGAGCGCCCTTGACGTTAGTGATAGTGGTTGAGGTCTCGACGATTCTCGAATCAGCCTCAGTCGCCGCGCTCGCCGCGACCATACCCGTACCCGCGAGGATAGCCGCGGACATCATAACCGCAATTGTTCTCTTCAAAATGTTCATAATAACACCCTATCGAAAATACATTAGTATCCATTCTATAGCTATGCATATTAGTTATACTATAAAGAGGTGAACTTTTCTATTGACATAAGCATAAAAATAAACGCTGCCAGTTTAGCTAATACGCACAAAAGCCGATAAGAAAGCGGGACTGAGCTCGTTTCCTATCGGCTTAATCATTGAATATTTAATTGTTCTTTACCTTAAGTCTGCGGATCAGAAAGACTGAATAAATCACGAATAAGGTTACTGCCGCGCTGATTCCCACGATATACGAAACAGTCTGATTAAGCTGAAGTCCTTCCTCAGCCATAAGAAAGTAGGTAATACTTACCGCCGTCATAAACGACGCGGGAAAAGCGGTAATAAACGAACCAAAGCGGTATTTTCCATTTTTAAGCAGGTACGCAGTTGCAACCCACAGCGCAATCATCGCCAAAGTCTGGTTACTCCACGAGAAGTAACGCCATACAATCTGGAAGCCATTCTTATTAACTATAGCGAACCAGGTCAGAAGACCTCCGATAACAAGAAGCGGAATCGTAATAAACAGACGGTTTTTAATATGCTTCTGGTTGAGCTTAAAGGTCTCGGCGAGAACAAGCCTTGCGCTTCTGAAAGCTGTATCGCCCGAGGTAATCGGACAAATAATAACTCCGGCTACGGCTAAAACTCCGCCGAAAGCACCGAGTACACCGGTTGAAATTTCATATACAACGTTTGAGGCGCCGTTTGCAAGAGCTTCATTAAGCAGCTGAGTCGTGCCGTAAAAGCTTACGCCTGCCGCAGCCCACACCAGCGCGATAACCGACTCGCTTATCATTGCGCCGTAAAATACTCTTCTGCCCTTTTTTTCCGAAGTAATACACTTAGCAATCATCGGCGACTGTGTAGCGTGAAAGCCGGAAACAGCTCCGCACGCGACGGTAATAAACATATAAGGCCATACGGGAGTTCCGTCCGGGTGAAGATTCTCAAGCGAAATCTCGGGAATAATAAACTTACCGCCCGAGAAAATTATACCGCCGATAACTGCCGCCGCCATAACGATAAGCAGTATACCGAATATCGGGTAGAGCTTGCCTATCAGCTTATCAATCGGAAGCAAAGTCGCTAAAAGATAATAAACGAGGATTATAATTGCCCAGAAGGTTCCGTTCATCCAATCGGGAGTAAGCTTATCAAGCAATGCTGCAGGACTCGTTACAAACACCGTACCGCACAATACAAGAAGTATAACGGAGAAAACACGCATTACCCACTTAGCCGCCTTGCCGAGGTATTCACCGGAGAGCTCGGCTATTGACGAGCCTTTATGGCGTGAGCTTATCATACCGCTCATATAATCGTGAACCGCACCGCCTAAGATTGAACCGAATACAATCCACAAGAACACCACCGGTCCGAATACAGCGCCCATCAGCGCGCCGAAAATCGGTCCCGTTCCCGCTATATTTAACAGCTGAATAAGAAACGCCTTCCACGTTTTCATCGGAACGCAGTCAACGCCGTCGTTAATTGCGATAGCAGGCGTATCTCTGTCGTCAGGAGAGAAAACCTTTTCGGTCACCTTACCGTAAACAAGATAGCCGATTATCAATACCGCGAATGCTGAAAATAATGAAATCATATAACCGCCTCTTTTATAAATTGCCTCACAATAAAAATTATAATTTTTAATCAAATAAATGTCAATAACAATCGCTTATAAATTAAAATAATTGTTCAAATAAAAAGCGGAAAAATCTTGACTTAAAATAAACATTTTGATACTATACAGAACAGGTATATAAGAAGTTTCAGTTAAAAAACCGCGTAAATATTTAGTACGGAAAGGCTGTGAATTTATTATGAAAACCTTAGAGAAAAAATCAGCCGTAATTCTGACGGCGATAATAATCCTCCTATCGCTTACAATCCCGGCTTACGCTGAGAGCTGTTACGTTCACGACCCTATGGAAAACCCGAAGGCTGCTGCGGATATTGTTGTTGACCCGAAAGCTGTCTACGGCTACGCGCCGAATCCCGACTCAACGCGGTTAGGCGTTTACGCTCAGTACGACTGGAGCGATGAGGCATTTGTCGCGGATATGCAGAAGCAGCGCGAGGATTATCACGAATCTATAAAGGAGCTTTATCAGATTAAGGCGGATATGGAAGCCGAGGGCAAGTCCGTTGAGGAAATCGCGCGCGCCGTAAGCACACGCCGCAACGAAATAAGAATCGAATCCTATAAGGATGACCCCGAGGGACTTGAAAAGCTTAAGGAAAGCAATCTTGCAACCTTCGGCAACGAAAACGGCGGAACGCCCGATTATTTTTACGAAAAATACGGTTCGTGGGAAACGGTAATAGAAAAAGCCTTTTCCACCAACGCCGGAGCAGACGCCTGTCTCGGGCTTTATGATAAGTATTACTACACCTATATTATCCCCGATACTCAACCGGCTTCAACAGAAACTCAGCCCCCTGCGGAAACAACTCAGTCGGCTTCAAAAGCTGAAGCGGCAACAGACGCGGCTCAAACTCCCGACAACAGTGAAAAGAAGCCTAACCCTGTAAATATTAAGGCTAAAACCATAACTTTAAAATCAAAAAAACTTAAAGCAAAAAAACAGACAATAAAACCTTTAACAATTAAAAACGCAAAGGGTAAGGTTAAATGTACTCTTATTAAAAAAGGTACGTCAGTAATCATAAGAAAGAAAATCAGCGTAAGCAATAAGGGAGCAATCACCTTTAAAAAAGGAAAATATAAAAAAATGACTTATAAAATCGCGCTGAAAATCACCGCTGCCGGCAACAGCACATTTAAGCCGAAAACAATTTCAAAAACAATCAGAGTTAAGGTTAAGTAAAATTAAATCTTTTTTAAAAAAATTAAGGAGTGACCGATATGAGAAGATTAAAGACCTCAGTTATTTGCATTATAGTATTAATATTGATAATTTGTTTTAGTTCCTGTTCAGGAAGAAAAGATATAGTTATAACTGATTGCATAACAAATAAGGTAGTAAGCGAATTATCAACTAAAGAAGATAAAACCGAAGCGGTTATGCTTACTGATGTACTCAACAAATGTAAAGAAACAAATAAAACCACAAAAACTATTGATACAAAAGAAAAATATCAGGTGCATTTTATAGACCCGAAGGATTCACAATACGACATTTGGTTCTACATTTATATAACTGATGAAAATGATGTTTATGCTCAGTTCGATAAGAAAAAAATGGAAAACCTGAATGATTTCAATAAAGAGCATATGGATTATAATTTAAAAGAATGTACCGGTATGACCGCAAACGAATTTCATTCTGTTTTAAACAAATAAAC
>CAJOFK010000061.1 GCA_905234015.1 uncultured Ruminococcus sp. | reverse complement strand
GGAAATCGACGTCGGCCCGAATAAGCCGCTTGAAAAGACAGGACGCGCTTACTACGGCGATTACCTCGAGGGCAGCGTTACAGCCTCCGATTACGGTAAGGTCGGCTCCGCTTCGGGTACGGTTCAGTCTACTCTGAATAAGCCCTTAGCTCAGCACTTAAGACTTCTTAACAGAATCAGAAGAGCAGTTCCCGCGCTTCAGAAGGGTCAGTATAAGTCGGTTGGCGATATGTGCTATATCCGCCGTTATACTCAGGGCAGCAAGGATTCCGTAGCCTGCGTAGCCGTTACTAACGGAGCTACCTTCTCGGGTATTCCGAACGGACGTTACGTTGACGCCGTAACAGGCGACGTTAAGCAGGTATCGGGCGGTTCGCTTTCCGTATCCGCTCCCGGTCAGGGCAACCTCAGAGTTTACGTTAAGGATCTCTCCGGTAAAATTACAATCTGATTTTAATTAGTTGCAATTTTCACAGAAGTATGTTATAATATATTTCTATAGTAGAATTATTGCACAAAATTCCGTAATATTAATATTTTGATATTCAAAGGGGATGGTTTGTGCCATCCCCTTATCTCATACACAAGGAAGTGATTTTATTGCCTAAGGATTTAGCTTATTACGACACTAACCGGAAAATTACATCTCTTACCGATAAGCTGATGCGCAACACTATTATCGACAAGGACCTTTACGCTAAATACGACGTAAAGCGCGGTCTGAGAGATATCGACGGAAAAGGCGTCCGTACCGGACTTACCGATATCTCCGAGATTCTTCAGAATAAAATTGTAGACGGAAAAACCGTTCCCTGCGACGGTCAGCTTTTTTACCGCGGTTATAATATACACGATATAGTTCAGGGCTTTGTGGACGACGGCCGTTTCGGCTTTGAGGAGGTAGTGTATCTGCTTCTGTTCGGTGAAATGCCGAAGAAGAAGGAGCTTAAGGAGTTTGCCGATATGCTCGGCGCATACCGTACTCTGCCTACTAACTTTGTACGCGACGTTATTATGAAAGCGCCCTCGGCGGATATGATGAATACTCTCGCGCGTTCGGTGCTTACGCTTTACTGCTACGACTCCAACCCTAACGATACTTCTATCGAGAACGTCCTGCGTCAGAGTATGCAGCTTATTTCGGTATTTCCTCTGCTTTCCGTTTACGGCTATCAGGCGTATAATCATTATTTAAGAAATCAGAGCCTCTATATTCACGTTCCCGATTCGAGCAGGTCAACAGCAGAGGTAGTGCTTACCCTGCTTCGTCCCGACCAGCAGTACACCGACCTTGAAGCTAAGGTGCTTGATATGGCGCTGGTGCTCCACGCCGAGCACGGCGGCGGTAACAACTCGTCCTTTACAACTCACGTTGTAACCTCCTCGGGAACCGATACATACTCCGCTGTTTCAGCGGCTCTGTGCTCCCTTAAGGGACCTAAGCACGGCGGCGCTAACGTAAGAGTAAGCAAGATGTTTGAGGACCTTAAGATTAACGTTAAAAACTGGAACGATGACCGCCAGATTGAAAAGTATTTAAGCGATATACTCGATAAGCGTGCCTTCGACAGAAGCGGACTTATCTACGGTATGGGACACGCGGTTTACTCAATCTCCGACCCGAGAGCGAGAATCCTTAAGGATTATACCGGAAAGCTCGCCGAGGCTAAGGGACTCGTTGACGAGTACGAGCTTTATAAGAACGTTGAACGCCTCGCTCCTAAGGTAATAGGGGAGAAGAAAAAGATTTATAAGGGAGTTTCCGCTAACGTCGATTTCTACAGCGGATTCATATATAATATGCTTAATCTCCCGACCGAGCTTTATACTCCGCTTTTCGCTATCGCGAGAATTGCGGGCTGGAGCGCGCACCGTATGGAGGAGCTTATTAACGGTAATAAGATTATTCGTCCCGCTTATATGAGTATTTCCGAGCATAAAGAATATAAGAAGCTTGCGGATAGATAATTCCGCGCCGAGCCTTACCGCCCGCGTAAGGTCAGGAGGCTTTTTTCAGCGGGCGAAAGGAAACGGCGATTTTTATGAAGAAATTTTTATGCGTTTTTATTTCAATTCTTATGATATTCGGAGCCTTCGCTGTTTGCTCGGCATACGCCGAGGACAGCGGCGCCGTGCTGACTTTAAACGGCACCGAGTATAAGGCGGAAATCGGCGACGAGGTTACTTATACGATGGACGTTGAAAGCGCTCAGCTCGTAGAAGCCGCTCAGTTTATCATTTATTTCCCCGATACTCTCCTCAGTATAAAAAGCGGAGAGCTTCTCGGCGTTACGGATAAGTTCTGCAATATCGATGTTAAGGGCGAGGTTAACTGTAACTTCTCAAGCCCGAACAATTTCAATTTTAAAACGAAAAAACAGCTTCTCGTAGTTAAGTTTGACGTTATTGCCGACGGCGCTGGCGAAATCACAAAAAGCGTTAAGGGCTTCTATAACCCCGACGATATTAAGATTACCGAGGGCATAAACCTTTACGAAGCGCTTGAGGTCGTTAAACCGCCGACTGAGCCCGAAACTACTACCGCAGAAACTACCACCGCCGTGACCGAGGAAACCTCCTCATCCGCAACCGAGTCAACCGACGCAACAGTTACTACAGCGCCTACCGAGGCTGAGAGCACAACCGAGGCTGCGACGGAAGCAACCGAAAGCTCCGCTTCGACCGAGTCGGAAGCCGAAAGAATCAAGTCGCTTAAACAGGCTCTTATGTACAGGGTAGCGGACTGGAGTATGGGAATCGTCGAAGGAGTAGAGTGCCGCGGCGACAGATACCTTAATTATGACGAATTTTACGCGGCTTATCAAGCGGCAAATCAACTTCTGGAAAATAAAAGCGCGACATCCGAGCAGCTTGAGAATGCGCTTAATAAGTTAATCGAAACGAGAAATAATCTGGTTAGGATTGGGCCGACCTCTCTTCCGACAACCGCAGCTCCTACTACCGCTGCAACAGAAGCGACAACCATAGCTCCGACAACCGACGCGACCGAGGCGACGACCGTTGCTCCGACAACCGACGCGACCGAGTCTACAACCGCAGCTCCGAGCGAGGCGACTGATGATACCGAACCGACAACCGAGCCTGCGACCGAAGCTCCGACAAAGGCTGCTAAGCTTAAAATCTCTTACGCTCCGCTTAAGGCTAAGGCGGTTAAGGTTTCGAAAACCGCCGTTAAACTCAGCTGGAGTAAGATTAAGAATGCTGAAAGCTACGCCGTATACGGCTCTAAGGCTAAGGGTAAGTATAAGTTCTTAAAGACCGTAAAAATCAACGGCTATACCGTAAGAAAGCTCAAGAGCAGCAAGACATATAAGTTCATTATTGTAGCGAAAAACTCTAAGGGCGTTTCTTTTAAAAAGTCCGCAGGAGTATACGCAGTTACAAAGGGCTCTAAGTACTCGAACCCCGTTAAGGTAACTCTTAAGAAGAATAAGATCAAGCTTAAGGTTAAAAAGAGCGCTGAGATTAAGGCTTCCGTTGTAATGCCTGCCGGCAAAAAGCTTAAGGTCTATAAGAAGATTCGCTTCGAGAGCTCGAACAAGAAGATTGTTAAGGTTAATAAGAAGGGCAGGATAACCGCCTTAAAGAAGGGCAAGGCAGTAGTTTACGCCTACGCTCAGAACGGCGTGATGAATAAGGTTAAGGTTGTTGTAAAATAGCCGATTGTCTAAAAAAACTTTTCAACTTTGGTTATATTGACTATAGAAAACAGCATAATGCACAAAACCCGCACATTTATTTTGTGCGGGTTTTAAGTTTAATATCTATTGTGCAAATTCTACAAAAATGTTATAATTTTAAAGTGGCAACTTTGAAATTTGTTGTAAAAATAAAAATAAACGAAAGGGTTGTATTATTTTGAAACAATATAACGCTAAAAACATCCTTAATATCGCTCTCGCAGGTCACGCGGGCTGCGGTAAAACATCTCTTGCGGAGTCTATGCTCTATCTCGCTAAGGCGAGCGACCGCCTCGGAAGCGTAAACGACGGTAATACAGTACTCGACTACGACGCCGAGGAAATTAAGAGACACGTTTCTCTTATGACTGCCGTAGCTCCTCTCGAGTGGAAGAACACTAAAATCAATCTTATCGACACTCCCGGTCTCTTTGACTTTGAGGGCGGCGTAGCCGAGGGTATGCGCGCGGCTGACAGCGCTTTAATCGTTGTATCCGGTAAGGACGGCGTAGGCGTAGGTACCGAGAAGGCGGTTAAGGCGGCTTCTAAGCAGGATATCGCTAAGATTTTCTTCGTAAACGGCGTATGCGACGAGAACGCTCGTTTTTATAGAGTTTTTGAGGACTTAAAGTCAACCTTCGGACCGGCTGTATGTCCCGTTGTAGTTCCCTATATTGAGAACGGCAAGGCTGAGATTTATGTAAACCTCTTTGAGTACCGCGCTTATCGTTACGATAAGAAGGGCGCGGCTGTTCCCTGCGATATGCCCGATATGGGCGACCGTCTTGAGGGACTTCGCGAGGCTATCAAAGAAGCCGTAGCCGAGACCAGCGAGGAAATGCTCGACAAGTTCCTCGAGGGCGAGGAGTTTACTCCCGAGGAAATCGCTGTAGGCGTATCTCAGGGCGTTAAGGACGGCTCAATCTGCCCCGTATTCTGCGGCGACGCTCAGAACACCTTCGCTATCGATATGTTCCTTAATTCCTTAATCTGGCTTGCTCCCAAGGCTGAGTCTCACGACGAGGTAGGAGTAGACCCGAACGGCGAGCCCGTTGAGATTTCTGTAAATGTCGACGGCGCAACCGCAGCTATCGTATTCAAGACTGTATCCGACCCGTTCGTAGGTAAGCTTTCCTACGTTAAGGTTGTATCGGGTAAGGTTTCCTCCGACGTTCCGATTATCGATATGAGAACAGGCGAAAACGTTCGTATCACTAAGGTTCTCACGGTACGCGGCAAGAAGCAGGAAGACTCTTCCTTTATCGGCGCGGGCGATATCGGCGCTATCCCGAAGTTAAACGACGTTAAGACCGGAGATACACTCTGTTCTCCGCTGAGAAAGGTAACCCTCGAGGGCGTTACATATCCCGTATCCTCCTACGCGAGAGCTATCAAGCCTAAGACTAAGGGCGACGAGGATAAGGTTGCTCAGGCTGTTAAGAAGGTTATCGAGGAAGACCCGAGCATCAAGTACTTCCATAATCACGAAACTCATCAGATGGTTGTTTACGGTATGGGCGAGCAGCACCTCGACGTACTCGTATCAAAAATCAAGAGTAAATATAACGTTGACGCGGTTCTCGACGTTCCTAAGGTTGCGTACCGCGAGACTATCCGCAAGCCCGTTAAGGTTCAGGGACGTCATAAGAAGCAGTCCGGCGGTCACGGCCAGTTCGGCGACGTTTGGATTGAGTTCTCTCCCTGCGAGAGCGATTCTCTCGAGTTTACCGAGTCTATCGTAGGCGGCGCGGTTCCGAAGGGCTTCTTCCCGGCAGTTGAAAAGGGACTCCGCGAGGCTATCCAGCGTGGACCTCTTGCGGGTTATCCCGTAGTTGGTCTTAAGGCTAACCTTTACGACGGCTCCTACCACCCCGTAGACAGCTCGGAAATGTCCTTTAAGATGGCTGCTACTATCGCTTATAAGAACGGACTTCCGCAGGCAAGCCCGACTCTCCTCGAGCCTATCGGCGCTTTAGCCGCAACAGTTCCCGACGACCATATGGGCGACGTAATGGGCGAGGTTAATAAGCGCAGAGGCCGTGTAACAGGTATGAATCCTGCTCAGGAAAAGGGTATGCAGGTAGTTGAGGCTGAGGTTCCCGTTGCGGAAATGGACGACTTCGCTACATTTATCCGCCAGTGCACTCAGGGACGCGGAAGCTATACCTTTGAGTTTGTACGTTATGAGGACGCTCCGGCTAACGTAGCCGCTAAGGTTATCGAGGCGTCTAAGGATGACGAATAAACCTGCTTTCAAGGTCTATGAAAAATAGGTAGAACGAAACGAGGGCTGACCTTTTACGGTCAGCCCTTAATTAAACCTTTTTTATCAGGTTCTAAACTCAAAAAGATTTTTTACGGGAATTTGAAGTGCATCCGCTATAGCAAAGATAATTGAGAGCGACGCGCTTACCGAAGCATTTTCGATTCGGGATAAATGCAGCCTTGAAATCCCGACAATTTCCGCCAATGCTTCCTGAGTAATATTCTGTTCTCTGCGATAATATGAAATATTCAGCCCCAGTTTTTTAAATGTGTTATAGTACTTATTATTCATCTCAATCACCCTATTATATTCTATTACGGCGAAAGTTAGTTATCCATTAACTATATAATAACAAATGATATATAATAATATACATAATCTGCAAAATAATATATATTTAGAGTTGACTCGCACGGTGTTGTGTGGTATAATTTTCACATAGTAAAAGAATTTTTACAGTATAAAAACGAAACGGAAAACCATTTTGAATTGACCGGCTTATACGGCGGTGCTATTATAAAAACGAAAATTATAAATTTTTTAAATTTCTGGTCTAAAAAAGCTTTTTTCTTACGTCTATATTATAGAGGGAAAAATATCCTCAGGAAAGGAAGTTGCATTATGAGTAAGCTTTCAAAAGTAATAAGCTGTATTTTAGCGGCGGCGGTTATTGTGAGCTCGGCTGTATCGTCGGCTGCTGCGTTAACGAGCGTAAGCGCGCCGAATATCAAGCTCTCCAACACAAAGTCAGGAGTTAAAATCACCTGGAAAAAGCCCAAGGGCGTAAAAAGGTACGTTTTGTTAAGAAAGGTGCAGAAGGCAAAAAAGTTCAAGGTATTAAAGAACCTTTCGAGTACTAAAAAAGCCTATACGGACAAAAAGACCGCCGCAGGGAAAAAGTATACCTACGCGCTAAAATCGGTTAACGGCGGAGCGTCGGCAACCTCGGCGTCAAAGTCAATAGTGCGCCTTAAAGCGCCTGCGAAGCTCCGGTTTGTAAAAGCGAAAAGCGGCTCGGGAGATAACGGCTTGCAATGGGAGGAGCCGGGTTATTTAAAGTGGAATAAGGTAAAGGGAGCTAAATCCTATCGTATCTACCGCTGTGAATATGACGGTAAGAAGTGGGGAGCTTATAAAAAATATACCACTACATACGATACGGAGGATTATTATTCCATAAGGTCGGGTAAATATACTAAGTTTAGAGTTACCGCAGTAAACGGAAAGTCCGAGAGCGCTCCCTCAAAGCCGACTAAAAAGCGTATGGAACTCAGCGGCTCCGAGGTTACGGTTAAAAGAGAAGACAGCGGAGTTAATATAAAATGGGATAAAATCGGCGGAGTTGATAAATACGAGCTCTACCGCAGCGAGGACGAGGGCGCTTTTAAGCTTCTTAAGACCTTAGACTCAAAAACGGTTAAGTATCTTGATAAAGACGTAGAAAAGGGAGTTTACTATTCCTACTATGTCATCGGCGTAAAGGATAAAATGAAATCGGAAAAGGGCGACGGCTATATTGACGCGCTGTATTATGACGACTGCGATTACGCTGTTGAACTCGGCGAGCATAATGATTTGTTTTCGTCGGTATATACCCTGATGAATAATCTTACAAATTCGTACAACAGCCTTGAGTTCGAATCGAGCGATACAAATATACTAAAGGTAAATATTACAAAAGCCGACGACGGTTCGGAAATCATAAAACTGGTAGGAGTTAATACGGGTTACGCCACTCTTACGGTTAAGTCAACGATGGACTTCGGCGACGGAGACGCGGAAACTATAACTGATAAATACAAAATCAGAGTACAGGATACTCCCGTATATCTTACTAAGCTTAAGTCAGGTTCGCAGGGTTCTATGAAAAGGCTTGCCGTACCGGTTGATGTCCGCGGACTGATAAGTCTTTCTGAGAATGCTTTATTGCTGACAAGCTCCGATACAACGGTTGTTGATGTGAAAACCAAGGATAACGTTCCGTATTTAGTGGGCGTTAAACCGGGTGAGGCAACTGTTACGGTGAAGCTGGATACTCAGAATAAAACGCTCGGAGAGTTTAAGCTGCTCGGCGACTTTAACGCCGAGTTTAAGGTTTTGGTTGAATAATAGATAATAACTTATGGGCGGACGAGGTGTATCAGTCCGCCCTTTTCTCACGCCTGAGGAGTAATTAGCTGAGCTATCCTTCCGCTCCCGCGGAAGGACAGGGCAAATACGTCAGGAAAAGTGCCTCTCGATAAGCGCAACAGAAATTACAACTGCGAGCTCAAATACGAGGCGGAGGTTATGGAGCTTCTGGATTTCAACCTGCCGATTAATGTTTGGAAATAT
>CAJOFK010000060.1 GCA_905234015.1 uncultured Ruminococcus sp. | reverse complement strand
CCGGCGGTACATTCATTTCCGAGAATGCTCAGGCAGTTGGTTCTTACAACACACCTAAGGCTGGCGACGCTACAACAGAAGCTCCGATTACCAACTTTATCTCCGGCGGTACATTCTCTACCGTAGTTCCCGACGATTACTGCGCAAACGGCTTTATCCCCGTAACTGAGGCTGATCCTACAACAGGCTTATACACAGTTACTCAGGGCGCATATGTAGCAGAAATTAACGGTACTAAGTATGAGTCTCTTAAGGATGCCGTAGCAGCTGCTCAGGACGGCGACACAATCGTACTCCTTGATGACTATGATATTGCTAACGAAGAAGGCAATCCTTGGATTGTTATCGACGGTAAGGAGCTTACTATTGACTTAGACGGCAATACACTTTCTTCTCCCGACAGCGTATTTGTTGTAAAGAACGGCGCTGATGTTACAGTTGAGAACGGTGCTATGGAAAGCACAGTAAATAATGACTATGCTATTTACTGCTATGGCAATGGTTCTAAATTCACACTCGCTGATGACGCATCTCTCGATTTAACAGCTGCATCCGGCAACGGCGGCGCTGCAGTCGTTCAAACCGGCGGTGTAATGGATATTAAGGGCACAGTTACCTCCAACAAGTACGGCGTTTATACCGCAGGCGGCGGCACAGTTAATGTTTATGACGGTGCTTCTATCACAACAACAGGCGACGACTACGCTTGTGTATCCGGTAACGGTTCAACAGGTCAGGAAGATTACACAATGAACATCATGGGCGGTACACTTACTGCTGCTGACGGTGTTGCAATTTATCATCCGAACCAGGGTACTCTTAATATTACTGGCGGTGCACTCTCCGGTGAGACAGCTATCTATATTAAGTCCGGTACTTCTTCAATCAGCGGCGGCACATCTATCTCCGGCGCTACTATCACAGGTACAGGCCAGGCTACTGCTTACTCAGCAACAGGCGACGGCTTCAACCCGACCGGTGACGCTATCGTAATCGATAACTGCGGTTATCCCGGCGGCACACCTGACATCCGCATTGAAGGCGGTACAATCACTTCCGTGAACGGTGACGACGTAGCTTCCTATAAGACAGGCAACTACGAGCGTGTAACAGGCTTCATCAGCGGCGGTTCCTTCAGCCAGCCCGTTCCCGACGACCTCTGTGAGTCCGGCTATGAGCCCGCTCCTGCAGATCAGACAGGCAGATACGGCGTTCAGGACAGCGACAACCCGCTCGACAAACTCGAGAAGGACGACACTAATAAGGTTATCACAGCAGCTGCTGCTCAGGCACTCGACCTTAACGAGTTCCAGCTTCCCGGAAGACTTGAGTACAAGGTTGCTTCTATCCTCGGTGTTCAGAAGAAGAGCAAGATCGCTACTGACGTTGCAGGCGAAGGTCTCCGTTTCGTAGCAGAAATCGATACAGAAACAGCTAAGACTTGTGATGATTACGGATTCTTATTCACTAAGGTAAGCGGTGACAACATCAGCACAGCTGCTTTCGGTCAGGAAAGATTTGACCTGATGACTATTGAAAATGTTGACACAACTTGCAGCAAGTTCTCATGTAAGGGCAGAACCTGTACAGTAGTTGACGGCGATTACGGTGATCCCGTTAACAACGACGCTCGTTACACTTACGTAACAGGCGCAGTTACAGGCGTAACTGAGGGCAAGGGCGTAGCTGCTGTATTCTATGTAACAATTGGCGGCAACACATACTATGCTAACTACACAGGTACTGAGTACTACGGTATCTGCTCACCCGATCCGAGCAAGTTAAGCTAAAAGGAGGAGATTAAATTGAAAAGTTTATATAAGTCTCCTGTAATTACAGTTGAAGAGCTTTATAAGAAGGACGTTCTTTGCGACTCCACCGGTACCGTTGATCCTAACCATCACGATACTACCAACACAGGTATGGAAGGTCTCGCAGGTGAGTTCCAACTCTAATCTGTAATTCCTTTAAGGATAATAATAAAATTTGCGGAGGGCTCTGCCCTCCGCATTTTTATATTAGAACTGTAGGAAATTTCAGGTTCCCTACAGTGCAGGAATTTCAGGTTCCCTACGGTAACGCATAAGCGATGAAAAAACACACGCGGAGAGCTCACGCTTTTTTCTAAAACCTCTTGACAAATCCCGATTTTTATTATACAATTACTAATGCTGACTTTATAGGTCGGCATATGTGGCGGAATAGCTCAGCTGGCTAGAGCATTCGGTTCATACCCGAAGTGTCGTAGGTTCAAGTCCTATTTCCGCTACCAACGGCCCGATGGTCAAGTGGTCAAGACACCGCCCTTTCACGGCGGTAACACGGGTTCAAATCCCGTTCGGGTCACCATCGGGTAACGGCTCAGGCTGTTACCCGTCTTATTTGCTGGTGTGGTGGAATAGGCAGACACAAGGGACTTAAAATCCCTCGGACTAATAATCCGTATCGGTTCAAGTCCGATCACCAGCACCAAAAAGTCCACTCCTTTCGGGGTGGACTTTTTTGTGCGATCGGACTTGAAAGGCGGAAAAAGGAAATGCTCCTGCGTGAGCATTTTGCCTCCCGTACAAAATATAGTCGCCTGTCTCGCGCTAAGAACGCGCTCGCCACGCTCGTTATTTTGCACTGGTAGTCGAAGAATCTCCTTCCTAAAAGTAGGAAGCAGGAAGAAGGAAGCAGGAAGTGCTTTAGACGAGCAGAAAGCTCGTTTTAAAAACAACAGCGGTTCCAGGGGTCCCCGAAAAGCGCAGCTTTTTGGGGAGAGGAGGAGTTGCGGCGTTCACGTCGCGATTCATACTTTAATCGCAGTAAACAGAGCAAACGACGACGAACGCGAAGCGCCCGCGAGCCGCGGGAGCCAATTCCGCCTTTGAAAACGTTCAGAATATTGGAAAACATTATCAACGGCGGTACGAACATTATTAATACAACCGGGAACCCACTGTATCGGCAAAGTCCGCGCTAACTTCACGACCTACATACTTCCCGCTTCCCGTTTCCTACTTCCTGCTAAAAAAGGGAGATCCTTCGGCTCCCATCCGTTTCCTTTAAAAGTACTTGATATTTACCTCGCAAAATGGTAAAATATTAACCGCGTATTATGTGAACTATACTTACTACGCTTTTATTTATAGCAAAAACGTGAAAAATCAACGACATTAAAAAATTTTTTAAAAATATTGAAACTTTTTCCGAGAAAATCGACACTACTATAGTGAGGAGAGATAAAAATGGGTAACAGCTCTGTTGATGTCACCTCAGAATTTAATAAAATATACGAGTCCACCGCTAATAAAGCCTTGGCGTATATATCCGCTAAGTGCGGAAATCCCGACGACGTCGGCGATATCCTTCAGGAAACGTATATGGAGCTGTACTCCGTTATGCTTGATAAGGGCTGCGGCTTTATTGATAACGAGGAAGCTTTCGTTATTGATATCGCTAAGAAGAAGATTTATAAGCATTATACGGCGCTTGAGCGTAAAAAGGCCGATTTGTCGCTGACTATGCTGACTAACGACAACGGCGAGGTCAATCTCGATATCGCTCCCGAGGAATTTGATATCGACGACAGCCTCTGCACAAAAGAGCTCGTGGAAGAAATCTCCGAAACACTAAAAACAAAATCCAAGGAAATCCGTAAGATATTCTTTATGAGATTTTCGCTGGATTTGCCGATTAACGAAATTGCTCAGCTTCTCGGTACGAACGAATCAAACGTTAAAAACAAGCTGTACCGCACTATAAAAGAGCTGAGAGAAATTTACGCAGGAAAGGGTGAATTCGTGTGAAAGAAAAAGATTTACTCAAATCCGTAACAGATTTACAGATGCCCGATTTGGAACAGATAAGAAAAAATGTAATCGAAAGTAAAGGCGTTATTAAGGATGAAAAGCCGAAGATTGTAAAGCTTAAGCCGACTAAAATGCTTGCGGTCGCCGCTGTTGTGGCGCTTGCCGTAATTGGTACGGTTGCCGCGGTGGCTTATCAGAACGGCGGATTCTTTGCGCCGAAGGTTGTTGAAACTACCGCGCCCGATACTACTCTGCCCGTAAGCTCTACCGCTAAGGCTGAGAATAACTCGTCGAAAAAGTCATCCTCTGCTTCGCTTACTCCCGAGGAGGAAAAGGCGGCGAGAATTAAGAAATATAAGGAAAGACTCTCCGGTACCGGCTTTAAGGTTAACTGGCTTTATGACCTCGGAAAGGTAGAGGACTATCATATTGTATACGCCGGCGACGGTGATACCCTGCGATATGACTGCGACTATGTTATAGGCAATTATACCTTCTCAACAGGCGTTCAGCAGTCACCCTACGGACTCGGACTTTATGCCTGCGGTAAAAACGGCAGCTATAAGCTCTCCGCCGCGTACAGAAAGGGTATTTTTGAGAACTTCTCAGCAGTTGCCGAGGTAGTCAGCGCTTATTCCGAGAAGGATATCGGAATTACCGTTACCGAGAAAAAGGCGATATCCGAGAGCTTCCGCAATTACTTAGGCGGAAAGGACGTTGTAACCCTCGCTAAAATTGCCTCTAATGATTCATATGAGCTGTATTTTACCGTTCCGCATAACGCTCCGAAGAGCTCTAAGGCTAAGATTATCGGCGATTATACCTTCTTCTTAACTGCTGAGCAGGAGCACTACGACCTCGGTCTGTATGTTGTATCCGGCGGAAGCATCAACACCCTCGAGGAGGCTGTTGAAAACGGCGTAATCAATATGGACGAGGCTTTTGCGGCGATGAATGAAAACGGCGCAGTTCCTTATAATTTCCACGTTTCCGGGGAGGAAGAGGAAGCAACCGAGGAAACTACTCAGGAGGTTGACGATGAACCCGAGGAGGAAGAAACTACGGTTGCCGAGGAATAAGAGAAGAAATGAATATTGAATAATTAAAAGTGAATAATGAATAATATCGGTCGGGCAGACAGGTTGATGTGTTATCAGCGTTTCTGCCCGACTGTATTGATGTTGCAATTGTTACCTTAAGACTGTAGGGAACGAGTCCCGCCTCGTTCCGAGCCGTCGGGGCGCCCGACCCCGGCGGGTAACAATTGTGTAACTATGCTTGATAATATTATAATTGTGTATTAGAATTATAACAAATCGGATAATGTCCCCCGCCTCTGTAGGCGGCGGTCATCATCTGAATTCAGTAGGGGAAACAATCTCCTACTGAATTTGCAACGCTTCGCGTTGCATGCTTTGATAAAAGCAAAGCTTTGAATGATTAGGATTTAAGAAAGGCAGATTTATGTCTGATATCAATAAACTATTCGACCGATTTCCCGATTACGACGTGTTTTCCGGGAAAACAAAACCTGCGAAAAAGCCGCGTACCGCTTTGCGCCGCGCTCCCGTAACGTCCGTAAAGAACGGCGCCGGAACGCCTGTAAAGCGTGCGCCTAAAAAGCCTGCTCCTTCCGAGCCCGTGAGGGATTACGGCGACGGCTTCGGCAAGGCGGTGAAACCTGTTAAGGTAAAATCGCAGGCAAAAGGCGCGTTTTTCTCCGCTGTTTACTTTCCGCTTCTGATAATCTGGCTGGAAATAACGCTGAGATTTTTCTGCGGCGAGCAGTTAAATCCGGAAAGCCTCCTTTATACCGCGGGCTTTTCGCTTCCGATAGGATTTGCGCTTACGTTAATCTGTACGTTCGGCTCTAAGGTTTTTAACCGCGTGCTCTCGGTATTATTCACGCTTGCGATAACCGCGTTTTATGTTTTTGAGGCGGCGTATTTCAGCGTGTTCCACAGTTTTTTCAGCTTTCAGAACAACAGCACATTTACCTTTGAACAGCTTTTAGGCGCGCTGAACGGCAAGGTTGTTTTTATAATCGCGTTTGCGCTGCCGATGATGATTAACCTTATTATCGGGCATAAAATTTTCCCGTTTAACCGTCTGAAAATTTCCGCAAAGCTTACGGTGATTGCCGCGGCGGTGCTGATACAGCTTATCGCGATAAGCGCAGTGAATTTTACCGAGGATATCAGCGCTCCCGTTACGAGCTATAAGATTTACCGCAGCGAGTCGCCCGATATCAGTGTTCAGGAGCGTTTCGGGCTGCTTACTATGGAGCGGCTGTCGGCTTTTCCGCAAAACCGCTGATTTGTACATTGTGGTTTTGACGGTTAAATGATATGATGAATAGCGATGGATATACGAATCGGAGATGATTTAATGCAAGGTTTTTTATATAAGTTACAGGAGTTTATGCGCGGACGCTACGGCTTTGACGAGCTCGGTATAGTGCTGATAGTCGTTTCCGCCGTACTGAATCTGGTATCGCGCTTTATTTTCAACTTCCCCGTGAGGATTACGCTCCAGTTTATTTCGCTTGCGCTGCTTTTATACTTTATCTTCCGGGTACTCTCCCGCAACTGCTATCAGCGCTCGCGCGAGAACGATATATTTAAACCCGCTTTCACAAAGGTCAAGGACTTTTTTAAAATAACATACCGCAAATTCAAGGACGGAAGAACTCACCGTTACTATAAATGCCCGGCGTGCAAGGCTCAGCTCAGGGTAAAAAATGTTAAAGGCGAGCACACAATCCGATGTCCGAAATGCGGAAATCAGTTTAAAAAGAAAATCAGGTAAGGAAGGTGTCATATGGATAAATTATGGCTTGTAATACCCTGTTATAATGAGGAAGAGGTACTCCCCGAAACCTCAAAGCAGCTTTATAAAATTATGGCGGATATGATAATCAATAAAAAAATCGCGCCCGAGAGTAAAATCGCCTTCGTTAACGACGGCAGCTCCGACGGCACCTGGAGGCTTATTGAGAAGTATCACGCGAATATTGATATGTTCGTCGGAATAAACCTCTCGCGCAATAAAGGTCATCAGAACGCCCTGCTTGCGGGACTTTCCGTCGCTAAGCAGTACGCCGATATGGTTATCACCCTTGACGCGGATTTGCAGGATGATATAAACGTTATCCCCGAATTTGTAAACAAATACTACGAGGGCAACGATATCGTATACGGCGTGCGCAATAACCGCGATACGGATACCGGCTTCAAGCGTCATACGGCTCAGGGCTTCTATAAGTTTATGAAGTTTTTAGGCGTAGATATCGTGAATAATCACGCCGACTACCGCCTGATGAGCAAGCGCGCCTTAGACGGACTTTTTGAGTACGGAGAGGTAAACGTATTCCTGCGCGGAATCGTGCCTCAGATAGGCTTCCCGAGCGCGATAGTCGAGTATAAGCGCGCCGAGCGCCTTGCCGGCGAGTCGAAATATCCGCTTAAGAAAATGCTTTCCTTCGCGTTTGACGGAATCACCTCATTCTCGGTAAAACCGCTTAGAATATCGCTGTTCCTCGGAATAATCGCGTTTATCGTAGCAATAATCATTTTGATTTATATTATCGTACAGTTCTTCCTCGGAAACACCGTCAGCGGCTGGACGAGCTTGAGCGTGTCGCTGTGGGGACTCGGCGGAATGCAGCTTCTTATGCTCGGAATAGTGGGCGAGTACATAGGCAAAATTTACCTCGAAAGCAAGCACCGCCCGAAGTATATTATTCAGGAGATACTTTATAAGGAATTTTAGAAAAGCGGCTCGTTGAGCCGCTTTTCTTAGTGGCTGGTGGCTGGTGGTTAGTCTATAGGTCGTGTAGATAGTGTCGGTGTAGAATTAAGGTTTTCCCGGTACAAAATATAGTCGCCTGTCTCGCGCTAAGGACGCGCTCGTCACGCTCGTTATTTTGCACAGCGCTTTTGCTCCCTTTATCCGCCACAGGCGGCAGTCGCAACGCTACCCGACCGAATTAATATGCGCTTCGCGCTCGTCGTCGTTTGCTCTGTTTACTGCGATTAAAGTATGAATCGCGACGTGAACGCCGCAACTCCTCCTCTCCCCAAAAAGCTGCGCTTTTCGGGGCCCCCTTTTAAACGCTATAGCTTTTATGATATAAAGTAAAAAAGACTGCCGCAATACTGCAACAGTCCTTATACTATGAATTATTTTATTATTTTATTCCTCGCAGTAGTTGCCTAAGAACGAGAAGTTCGGCATTTCTACCGACAGCCTGCACAGAAGCTGCTTTGCGTTTTCGCTGTGCACATTGCCGGTGAAGTCGAGGTAGAAAAGATACTCAAACCCCTTCCCCGCTATCGGCCGCGACTCAATTTTAGTGAGGTTGAAGCCGAGGTAGTTAAAGCGGCTAAGTACGCTGTACAGGGAGCCCGAAACGTGCGGCAGGCTGATACACAGGCTGATTTTATCCGCGTTCGGGGGAATATAGAGCTTTTTCGAGATTATTATAAAGCGGGTGGTGTTGTCGCTGCTGTCCTGAATATGGTTATCAAGCACCTTTAAGCCGTATTCCTCGCACGCCTTATAGGAGCATATCGCCGCTAAATTCAGGCGCTTTTCGCGCGCTGTGTCGCGTGCCGCGACCGCGGTATTAGCGCAGGGCACCGCCTCGAGGTTATGAGCAGCGATATATTTTTCGCACTGGGAAATCGACTGCGGGTGGGTTATAACCTTCTCGATATCACAAAGCTCGCTCTGCTTAAGTCCCGCGAGGCAGTAGTCGATACCCATATCCATCGCGCCGACAATATAAAAGCGGTGCTTTAAAATAAGGTCGTAAACCGCCGAAACCGAGCCCGCGGTTGAGTTCTCGACCGGGAGCACTCCGAAGCTTACCTCGCCGCTGTCTACAGCGTCGAATACGTCGGAAAAGGTTTTATAAGCGAGCGCCTCTCCCTCGGGGAAAAGCCTGAGCGCCGCTTCGTGACCGTTAGCGCCCTTGATGCCCATATACGCAACCTTTACCCCGCTTTGAGGCAGACTCTCCTCGGCGCTTTCAATAAGCTCGCGAAGCTCTTTTCCGGTCTGCGTAATGCCGTACTGGATAGCGCGTGACATCTCCATCATCTCCGCGAATATCATCCGTACAGCCGCCTTATAATCGCCGCCCTGCTCGTAGACGCTGTCGAGGATTTCTTTCTCGCGGTTTTCGTCTACGACGGGGATATTGTTTTCCTTTTTATAGAAACCGACGTCCCTTGAGCAAGCCATCCGCCGCTTGAAAAGCTCGAGCAGCTTTTCGTCGATTTCGTTTATTTCGGCGCGGATTTCAGTAATATCTCTCATTTTTATCACCGGATTTAACTTAACGACTTTTTGAGCGCGAAAATCTTCTTCGCAACCTTATCGAACTGAGCCGGAGTGAGCGACTGAGCTCCGTCGGAAAGCGCGTGCTGGGGGTCGTTATGAACCTCGATAATGAGGCCGTCCGCTCCTGCCGCAACCGCCGCCATAGCAAGCGGCTCAACGAGCCAGCTCTTGCCCGAGGCGTGGCTCGGGTCTACTACCACCGGAAGGTGGGAAAGCTTCTTTATTATCGGAATTGCGGAGACGTCGAGGGTGTTGCGGGTGAAGGTCTCGTAGGTGCGGATTCCGCGCTCACAGAGCATTACGTTTTCGTTTCCGCCCGCCATAATGTACTCGGCGCTCATAAGCCACTCCTCGATAGTTGAGGAAAGTCCCCTCTTTAAAAGGATAGGCTTCTGAGTTTTTCCGAGCTCCTTTAAAAGCTCGAAGTTCTGCATATTCCTCGCGCCGACCTGGATAATATCGACGTTCTCAAACATATCGATATGAGAGGTGCGCATAATTTCCGTTACAATCGGAAGCCCGGTTTTTTTGCGCGCGATTTTAAGTAAATCGAGCCCCTCCGCCTTTAAGCCCTGGAACGCGTAGGGAGAGGTTCTCGGCTTGAACGCTCCGCCGCGCAGGAGGGTTGCGCCGGATTTCTGAACCGACTCGGCGATTTCAACAATCTGCTCCTCGCTCTCTACCGAGCAGGGACCTGCCATAATATGCAGGCTTCCGTCGCCGATACTGACGCTGTCGTTAATCTTAACAACGGTATTCTCGGGATGGAACTTGCGGTTCGCCTTTTTATACGGCTCCTGAACGCGCTTTACGCTCTCGACGATATCCTGCGCGTCAATATACTCGATATCAACGGCGGTAGTGTCGCCGATAAGTCCGAGGACGGTTGAATGTACGCCGTCCCAGCGGTTTACGTCAACGCCGTAATCGTTTTTCAACATTCCGGTAAAGCCGGCAATCTGTTCGGGCGTTGCGGTATTTTTTAATACAATAATCATTATTTATCAATCCTTTTGCCCGCGACAAAATGACTTATCGCGGGCAGACATTTATCTTATATTAAATCAGCTGTTTAATCAGTCCTCGGCGCCGGGAACCTTCGGGAGCTTCGCAACGCTTGCGGCGATATCCTCGTCGGTCGGGATATAGTCGGTCATCTCGCCGTCGTTAAACTTCTGATATGCTACGAGATCGAAGTAGCCTGTGCCTGTAAGACCGAATACGATAGTCTTTTCCTCGCCTGTTTCCTTGCACTTGAGCGCTTCGTCGATAGCAACGCGGATTGCGTGTGAGCTTTCGGGAGCAGGAAGAATTCCCTCGATTCTCGCGAACTGCTCGGCAGCCTCGAATACGCTGGTCTGCTCAACAGAGGTCGCCTCCATAAGTCCGTCGGCATAAAGCTGAGATAAGGTAGAGCTCATTCCGTGGAATCTTAAGCCGCCTGCGTGGTTAGCGGAGGGAATAAAGCTTGAGCCGAGGGTATACATCTTAGCGAGAGGACAAATCATACCTGTATCGCAGAAGTCGTAAGCGTAGGTTCCGCGGGTAAAGCTCGGGCAGGACGCAGGCTCAACAGCAACGATTCTGTAGTCAGCCTCGCCTCTCAGCTTCTCGCCCATAAACGGAGCGATAAGTCCGCCGAGGTTTGAACCGCCGCCTGCGCAGCCGATGATAACGTCGGGCTTTATGCCGTACTTATCGAGCGCGGCCTTAGTCTCGAGACCGATAACGCTCTGATGAAGAAGTACCTGATTAAGTACGCTTCCGAGCACATAACGGTAGCCCTCGTTTGTTGTCGCAACCTCAACAGCCTCGGAGATAGCACAGCCGAGAGAACCTGTTGTGCCGGGGTGCTCCTCTAAAATCTTTCTTCCTACGTTAGTTGTAGTTGACGGAGAGGGAGTTACGTCAGCGCCGTAGGTTCTCATAACCTCGCGTCTGAAAGGCTTCTGCTCGTAGCTTACCTTAACCATAAATACCTTAAGGTCGAGTCCGAAATATGCGCAAGCCATCGAAAGAGCCGTACCCCACTGGCCTGCTCCTGTCTCGGTAGTAACGCCCTTTAAGCCCTGCTTTTTAGCGTAATAAGCCTGAGCGATAGCGGAATTGAGCTTATGAGAGCCGGAGGTGTTGTTGCCCTCGAACTTATAATAAATCTTAGCCGGTGTACCGAGCGCCTTTTCAAGGCAGTAAGCTCTTACGAGCGGAGAGGGACGGTACATCTTATAGAAATCGCGGATTTCCTCGGGAATATCGATATAGGGAGTTGTCTCGTCGAGCTCCTGCTGTACGAGCTCCTTGCAGAATATACCGCTCATTTCCTCGGCTGTGAGGGGCTGACCTGTGCCGGGATTAAGAAGCGGAGCGGGCTTATTCTTCATATCGGCCCTGAGGTTATACCACTGCTTCGGGATTTCGTTTTCGGATAAATAGATTTTGTACGGGATTTTTGTTTCGTTGTTTGACATAGTAGTAGCTCCTTTTAAAAATATTTGAGTTTCTTCGCCGGGACAAACAAGAAAGCGTGCGCACCTAAGTGCGGAGCTTTCGTATATCCATCCGGTCCGCGTCAAAATAAAGTCGTCTCTCTCGTCCTAAGAACGGACTCGCGAT
>CAJOFK010000059.1 GCA_905234015.1 uncultured Ruminococcus sp. | reverse complement strand
ATAGACAAAATCAGGCTGAAATGATATAATCATAGAAAGATAAATCGGAAGTTGTATCGTATCGTAAAGGTCGAGGACGGGTTCGTCTTTTACCGGAAAAGAAAAAGAGAACCCAATATCATGCAGGATTTCAAATAGGAGGAAAAACTATGCTGGAAACGCTGAAAAAAAGATTTGCCGAAAATATGAACCGTCACCCTAATCTTGAATGGGAGTATGTTGAAAAAAGATTAAAGGAAAACAAAAATGCATTAAAGTGCCTGCAATATATGGAAGAAAGCGGCGGCGAACCCGATGTAATAGGGATTATGGAAGATACGGGCAAGATTTTGTTTTGTGACTGTGCCAAAGAATCTCCGTCAGCCCGAAGAAGCTTGTGTTACGATGAGGAGGCTTTGCAAAAGCGAAAGAAAAATCCTCCGACAGGAAGCGCTGACAAACAAGCAAAGGGAATGGGTATAGAGCTGTTAACAGAGGAGCTCTATTACAGATTACAGCAGCTCGGAGAATTTGACTTAAAAACTTCAAGCTGGATCCATACGCCGGAGCCGATCCGGCAGAAAGGCGGAGCCTTGTTCTGTGAGCGCCGGTATGGAAGGGTATTTACTTTTCACAACCATCTCGCGGATACAGAGGATATATATGCGTATAATTCTGATTTATAGTAATAAACATTTCTATCACAGGCAGCCTTGCAAAAGGTTGCCTGTTTTTTATTTAACGGATAGACAAAATCAGGCTGAAATGATATAATAATAAAAAGAATAATCGTCATTTTGAGAAGCAAATATGTTTTTGGGGGACGCATAATGGCAAAAACTTTTATTGAGATGAAGCTCTTTCAGGTAAAACCCGATAGACACGAGCAGTTTGAAGCAAAGATTGAGGAAATGTCCTCAAATCAGCTTCAATGCGAAGGCTGCATATCTCTCAAATATTTTAAGAGATTTTATACCATAGACGGAATCGAACTTGGTGAGCCGCCAAGAGAGTTAACTAAGATTGTAAAGTGCGTAAAATACTACTCATATTGGGAGTTTGATACAAAAGAAAACTATGGGCAGGCTATAAAAATCTTTTTCGAGAACTATAATAAAGATTTGCGAAAACTGCTGATTGCCCCTTTTGATATTAATTTGGGATATTCAATTTAGGTGATTTGCAAATTCAGATTTATTACGGAGGTGCGCTATGACAGAGAAAGAAAAAATGCAGAAGCAAATGCTTTACGATGCTAATTATGACAAGGACTTGCTGATAGAAAGGAACAGAGCCAAAGACTTGTGTTATGAGTATAATCAGCTTCGCCCCTCTGACGAGAAAAATCAACAGGCAATAATGAAACGGTTACTCGGCAAAACAAAGGGAGCGTTTACGATAGTTGCTCCGTTTTGGTGCGACTATGGATACAATATCGAAATCGGCAAGAACTTTTTTGCAAATCACAATACCGTTATTCTGGACGGCGGTAAAGTAACATTTGGTGATAATGTATTTGTAGCTCCTGATTGCGGCTTCCACACAGCAGGTCATCCAATTGATTTTGAAAGAAGAAATCAGGGCTTGGAATATGCCTATCCAATTACTGTCGGTGACAACGTATGGATTGGCGCAGGTGTTCAGGTAATGCCGGGCGTTACAATCGGAAGTAATGTAGTAATCGGCGGCGGCAGTGTGGTAGTAAAAGATATACCCGATGATTCCGTTGCGGTTGGCAATCCCTGCAAGGTCATAAGGAAGATAACAGAAGAAGATAAGAAAAAAAGTTGGGATAGATAGAACATTTTGAAACCCAGGCAGCCTTATATGAGGTTGCCTGTTTTTTTACTTTATAAGAAACTGCGAAAAAACATTTTATATTTCCCGCTCAGTTGCGCCCTGCGTGCGCACGAGCGATGGATATACGAAAGCTCCGCACTTAGGTGCGCACGCTTTCTTGTGCCCTGAAACCAATCGCAAACTACGATTATCTCCTGTTTCCTATATAATATAGGTAAAGGAGAGGATACTACAAAACTCAATTATTTATAGCTCTTGACAGATGCAATATTTATGAAGAAGAAAATGTGTTATATGACATCTTTTCGCTTATTACACCCAAACTTGAACATATGTTAGGATGTAAAGGTGTTTTTACTAAAGCTTCGATATATGCAGTAGAAAGAATTAAAGCAATTAAAAAAGCAGGTTTTTCAAAATCAGAACACATGATGATCGGGAAAAACGGTTATGTTTATGACGGATATTGGATAATCAAATAAACTTTCTGAAATGAGCGAAAAAAACTTGACATTTCTCTATTTCCGATATATAATATTAGTAGATATAAAGGCGAACCTGTCGAAAGGCAGCGGCGCAAAGCGAAGAGCCTAAGGTGCTGTGCACTACGGTCGTCTGGCTGCATCTATTATGTGTCTGTTTGAGGCGCATTATAGGTGCTTATTTTTTTCTCTGTCGGAAATGACTCAACACTTGTTTATATATACAAGCGAGAAACTTAAGATAAAATATTATTGAGCCTTACTCCTATAGAGTAAAAAATAATTTTTATTTCCCGCTCAGTTGCACCCTGCGTGTGCACGGGCGATGGATATACGAATTATAAAAAAGTGGTGATATATTATGAAGAAAATATTAGCTTTATTACTTGTCGCGGTGATTTCCGTATCGGCTTTCGGCATGACGGCTTTTGCTTATACGGGTCATGTGAACACCGGTGATACGCTGAAATTCAACGGCGCTTCGTCAACCAACGCTTTCGGCGATTTGATTGACTGGACGGGTATGGTTTTCGGAAATGTCAGCAATATTATTGATACGGAAGGTACGCTTGCTGTAGGCGGCAGCTTTAATTCAACAAGAGGCTTCTCGGCTAACGGCGGCGTTAACGGAACGAATCCCCCCTCCACCGAGGATGTTGCTTTGCTCGTAAAAGATAACGTAAATATCAGCGGCTACGGTAACGTATGGGGTCAGACAGTTGTAGGCAGCGCAGAGGGCAATACCTACCGTTTGTCGAATGTTACTCCGTCCGATACAACGAACGGCAAATACACCGTTGCGGATTCCGCTAAATACTTTGCGGACGCTAAGAGTACAGCCTATGCCGTTAAGTCGGTTATCGGCTCCCTTCAGGTTAACGGAGTATGCGAATCAGCAAACGGCACATATACATTTGTCGGCAATCAGGACGCCGATACATTGGTGTACAACGTCAGTGATTCAAATATCAGCTCTTATCTTTTTGATTTCACAATTTCCGACGGCCAGACTATTATCGTAAATCTTACGGCTTCCGATAAGATTAAACTCAAAAACGGCGCTGTCAGAATAAACGGAAGTATGGAGCCGGATTATCTGAGAAAATACAATCGCAATATTATAATCAACGTTGCAAATTCAACCGAGATTGAAATGACATCCTGCGAATTATACGGCATTTTACTTGCTCCCGACACTGATTTAACAGGCAGCAACGCCAGCGTATGCGGAACATCAATCCTTAACGGTCTTACCGGACTTAACGGCTTTGAGCTTCATATCGGCTCGAACAGCAGCTTTATTCCTGCTGTTTCCGTAACTACTCCGAATCCCGCTCAGGGCGAAACTCCTTCCGATGAAGAAGAAGGCGAAAAGGTCAGCATCAGAATTGATACACCTTTAAAGATGGCGGTTGCGTTCGAGAACGGCAGCGTTTACTACGGCGGCGAGATGAAAGAGGTCGTTGTAGGTAAGGAATACCCCTTCAGAATGTGCGCTGTAAACTGGGAGAACGGTCTTTTTGACGAGAACGGAAACGGACTTAGCGGTACGGTTGTTTACAGAATGAAGGTTGTTCATCAGGAAGATTTCAACGAGCTTGCCCGCGCAGCTAAAGAAAATCCCGGAAGATACATCGTAAAGGGTATTGATATTATCGATACCGAGGCTAAGACAATTGTTGTAAACTGCGACGCTAAGGACGCTCATCTTGAGACTGACGTTAACAGCTTCTTCGTTGCTTACAGATTCCACTTCTCAGGCTCTGACTACAATAAAAAGACAGGTATTGATCAGGTTATCAACAATCCTGTTGAGAGCTTATCGGTAAACCTTCCCGTAGGTTCTACAATCACCTGCAAGGCGTTTATTGACGACGAGCTTGTTAATTCCGCAGACGTATTCATAACAACCAACTCCGGTGAAGGGGTTTATGACGACGAATTCCTCACCAGCGTAAACGACTACACCTGGGAATAATATTTATTGAATAATTGATATTTAATCACCCCGAAGGTCGTGAATTTGCACGGCTTTCGGGGTGATTTTTTTAAAATTTTATAATTCTTTAAAGTTATTGCAAAAATGTGTAATTTATGCTACTATGTACCTCTGTACGTTTTTCATACTTTTGAAATCTTTTTAGATTTCGGGGATTTGAAAGGTTGATTTAATGATAAATAAAACTCTTGTTTTTAAGAAAATTAAAAACCATTTGCTATATGGCGGAATCGAGAAAACAGAGTATGATCAGGTGAAAAGCGAAATAGCAAAAGCTAATCTTAAGGCGCTGAGGCATTGGTCGGTTATGGTCAGCTTCTTCTGGATTTACTGTCTGACTATGGCTTTCTTTAAGGACGACTACGCTATGTGCCGTCCTGCCTATATTATAGCGCTCAGCTGTACTGTGGCGTCATACTTCTTCTCGCGCTTTCTGGTGCCGCATTTTCCGAATACGCTTGTGTTCTTCAGGTTTCTTTTCCGTTTATCGCTGCTCGGAGGCGGAATCGGAATAGCTGTCTGTCAATGGGATGTGCGCTCGCTGACGCTGTTTGCGGTTTCGATTATTTCACCGGTTATTTTTGTTGACAGTACGCTGTCGGCTTTTGCGGCTCACCTCTGTACTCTTGTTATCTATATTTTTGCGGGAATAAATGTAATTAACCCGGATATTTTTTACTGGGGACTCGCAAATTTTATGCTGTTTTCTGTTTTCGGATTCCTGATAGGTAACGCTATTAACAAGGAGCGTTTTAAACGTTACGTTTACGCGGAATACGAGAAAAAGCTGGCTGAGGTTCAGATGCGTTACGCGTATATCGACCGACTGACCGGGCTTAAAAACAGGCATGCTTTTGAGGATATGCTTGCGGAGCTTGCGAAGGACCCGCTTCCTGAATTCTGCTTTATTATGGCGGATATCAACGGGCTTAAAGCAACGAACGATACTATCGGACATAACGCCGGCGACGAGCTTATTATAGGCACGTCGGAATGTATGAAAGAGGCTTTTGCTGGAATCGACGCGATTTACCGAATCGGCGGCGACGAGTTCTGCATCATTATGACGGGCTCTGTTGAAAAGGCTCAGCTTTGTATTTCAAAGCTGGATGAGCTGACGGCTAAATGGCGCGGCCGTTATATAAACGGATTTTCCGTTTCTACCGGTATTGCTTCGGTAAATAATCACGAGAATGTAGAGGCGGCTCTTGCCGAGGCAGATGAAAAAATGTACGAATATAAGCGCAATTACTACTTAAGCCTCGGTGTTGAGAGAAAATATCACTAAATAAAAAGTTTAATATAACTCAGTTGAATAATCCCCGAAACCGTTTTTACGGATTTCGGGGATTTTTTCGTAGACAAGGCAATTTTTGTGTGGTATAATTTTATCGTAATTAATTTCGGATTATAATTTTATATCTAAGGAGGTTCCCCTATGAAGAATTCAAAAAAAATAATCGCAATCGCGCTTGCGGCGCTCATGACATTCGGCTCGGCGGGAGTTATGTCGTCCTGCGGCTCGTCTGATTCAAAAAACAGCGAAGCTGCCGAGACGGCGACTGTTGACGATTTTCTCGGAGAGGATGAAAGCGCGGACGCGGAGGTTGATTCTCCGCTTTATAAAAAGGCGGTTAAGCTCGTTTCCGGAAAAGACGTTGACGAGTACACCTGCTGCAGGCTTGCGGGCTCCGCGAACTACTATATCGTTACCCGTGAGGATGACGACTATAAGTTCTATAAGGTTGCCTTAAACGGTCCTAAATATGAGGGAGAGCTCGACGCTGACGACACTAAGGCGTTTATCGACCTCGGGAGCGCGACTCTCGGACTTTATACCGAGGATGACGGAAAGTGGACTTACGGCCTCGTAACCGCAGGCGATAAGATTACCTGCGATGTAAGTCAGAAGGGCAGCGTAAAGAGCGGTAAGGACGTTCCGAATTTCGGCGGAAAGGCTAAGTTCGTTAAGCCCTCCGATACCGACCAGCTCAAGATATTCTCGTAATAACCAGGGTGAATTATGAAAAAACGTGATGTCGGCGGTTTCTTTTTCGGGCTTATGTTCTTTATGTTTTTCAGGATAAGCTCGTGGATGTGCTCTGTGCCGATGTGGATAACCTTAATACTTCATTTCACGGTAGGACTGCCGATATTCTGGTTTTGGCTGACTCTTGTTGTATGGATACTTGCGGGGGTTTTACGCTATCTCCTGATATGCTTCGCGCGATGGGGAGCCGATACCGCGCCCAATCCGCCTAAGGAAAACAAAAACCCGTATTCCGCTAAAAATCAGTATTAACGGTTGATTATACCGTTTAGGTTATGGTATAATAAACAGGTTAAAATAGTCGGACTCAGAAAGGATGATATATATGAGATCAGATTTAATGAAAACAGGCGCAACGCGCGCGCCTCAGCGTTCGCTCTTAAAGGCGCTCGGACTTACCGACGAGGAGATTAAACGCCCCTTCGTAGCCGTAGTTAACTCAAAGAGCGATTATATCCCCGGCCACAAGCACTTAAACGATATTTCCGAAAAGGTTATGGACGGTATCCGCAACGCAGGCGGAGTTCCGTTCGAGTTTAATACAATCGGCGTATGCGACGGCCTCGCTATGAACCACAAGGGTATGAAGTACAGCCTCTGCTCGCGTGAGCTTATCGCCGACTCTATCGAGGTTATGCTCACAGCTCATCCGCTTGACGCTGTTGTGTTTATTCCGAACTGCGATAAAGTCGTACCCGGAATGCTTTTAGCGGCGTGCAGGCTTAACCTGCCCTGCGTATTTGTATCCGGTGGCCCGATGATGCCCGGTGAGTATAAGGGAGAGCGTTTCGGACTTTCCGAGATGTTTGAGTATGTAGGCGCTCACGCCGCAGGCAAAATCAACGATGATGAGCTTCGCGAATATGAGAACCACGCCTGCCCGACCTGCGGCTCATGCTCGGGTATGTATACCGCTAACTCGATGAACTGCCTCACCGAGGCTATAGGTATGGGCTTGCCCGGAAACGGCACCCGTCCCGCAATCTCCGCCGCAAGACGCGCGCTTGCTCAGGAAGCGGGCGAGAGGGTTATGGAGCTTCTTAAGGAAGATATCAGACCTAAGGATATTATCAACAAGGAGAGCTTCGAGAACGCTCTGCGCTGTGAGATGGCTCTCGGCTGCTCAAGTAATACGGTGCTTCACCTTCTCGCAATCGCGTATGAGGCAGATGTGCCGGTAGACATCAACGTTATCGACGAGGTAAGCAAGACTACTCCGCAGATTTGTAAGCTTAATCCCGCGGGTAAAATCTTTATCACCGACTTGAACGAAATGGGCGGAATCCCCGCCGTTATGAAGGAGCTCTCTAAGCTCGGAATTATCAATACGGAAGCGATTACCGTTAAGGGAACTGTAGGCGAACGCATTAAGGACGCTCCCGCTCCCGACGGCGAGGTTATTCATACTGTAGAAAATCCGCTCAGAAAGGACGGCGGTATCGCTATCCTGTTCGGTAATATCGCACCCGACGGCGCGGTAGTTAAGCAGGGCGCTGTAGCTCCCGAGATGATGAAGAACACAGGTCCCGCCCGTGTATTCGACTCCGAGGAGGACGCATGCGAGGCGATTTACGGCGGAAAAATTAATCCCGGCGACGTTGTTGTTATCCGTTACGAAGGACCTAAGGGCGGCCCCGGAATGAGAGAAATGCTCTCTCCGACCTCCGCGTTAGCAGGTATGGGACTCGACAGCTCCGTATCTCTTATTACCGACGGACGTTTCAGCGGCGCGACACGCGGCGCAGCGGTAGGCCACGTCAGCCCCGAGGCGGCTTCCGGCGGACTTATCGGTCTTATTGAGGAGGGCGATACAGTCACCGTTGATATCACGGGACGCGCGCTCACTCTCCACGTTGACGACGCCGTAATCGAGGAAAGAAGAAAGAATTATCAGGCTCCGAAGCAGGAACTCACAGGTTACTTAAAGCGCTACGCTAAAATGGTAACCTCCGGCTCAACAGGAGCGGTATTTGAGAAGTAAATAATTACGTATAATTAATACGGTCGGAAGCAAACGCTTCCGGCCGTTTTTATATGCCGGTTACCTCAACAATGTAGGGAACGAATCCCACCAGCGAGCCGCGGGAGCCGATGCCGCCTTTGGAAACGTTATAGTGTTATGGAATTTTTGCTTAACGGCGGAAGTTAACCTCAGCACCGTAGGGAACGAGTCCCACCCGCGAGCCGCGGGAGCCATATCCGCCTTTGGATAGGTTAAATAGTTAGGAAACCTTGATAAACGGCGGAAACTCACCTTTATTGAAGTGTTCCCTATGGCAACTTTGAAATTCCTAAGTTGTCACTATGCACAAAATCAACCCTCGATATTTGTGCAGTAAAGAGACAGCGGATGTGACAAATAAGCGTTATTGAGTGACAAATATGCATTTCGTTTGAAATGAATAAAAATGTATTGTAGAATCAAGTCAGAGCAGGTTTTTCGCGCTCTAAAAGATTTAGGAGTTGATAGTGTGAAAATTCACACTATCAGGATTTATAATGTCTGCCCGGTTTGCCGCAGAGCATTAACGGGCAATGGCTGTAATCGCTGCTTTACGCCTTATCCGCCCACGGTAAGGATGTAGAGAATTATAATGACTGTTTGTGGGCGGAAAGGCTATGGCGATTTTTATGAAACGTAAAATAACGAGTATTGCGCTTGTTTTGTGTATGTTAATTACGACCCTTGCGGTCGGAACGGTTGCTTCGGTTTCCGCGTCAACCGGAAGCTCCGCCGCGCAGCTTGTGCAGGATACCGTGCAGGGCGGCGTTGTGCTTCATTGCTTTAACTGGTCGTACAGTAATATCGAGGCGAATTTAGCCGCAATTAAGGCGGCGGGCTATACGGCGGTTCAGACCTCGCCCGTTCAGGCGCCTAAGGGCTACAGCGCCCGTAATACCGACGTAGGCGGTCAATGGTGGAAATTATATCAGCCGCTCGGTTTTACCGTATCCGACGGCAACAACTGGCTCGGCACACGTGCTGAGCTTAAATCCTTATGCGATACCGCCGAGGAATACGGCATAAAGGTAATCGTTGACGTTGTGGCTAACCACCTCGCGAATAACGATACTGACGGCGGTACCTACGAGTACATTAACTCCGCGGTTGAGGAGGATTTAAAGAACCCCGATTATTACCACACCAATAATATCAGGTTTAACGAAAACAGCCGTTATAATCTTACTCAGTATCATCTTGGTATGCCCGATTTGAATACCGCGAACACCTATGTTCAGACAAGAACCCTTAACTTCCTTAAGGACTGCGTTGACCTCGGAGTTGACGGCTTCCGCTTTGACGCTGCGAAGCATATCGAGCTTCCGACCGACTCGGGCTGCGCGAGCAACTTCTGGCCTGTTGTTACGGACGGAATTAAGGAGTATACGAATAATAAGGTGTTCCTTTACGGCGAAATCCTCGGCTCTGCCGGAACAAGAATCTCTAACTATACTCAGTATTTAAACATTACCGATAATCACACCGGAGAGCTTGCGCTTGAGCACGCGTATTTTGAGGAAGCCGACGAGCTTGCCGACGCAACCTACGACAAGGGCGCAGCGGCTTCGGAGAGCGTTCTCTGGGTTGAATCGCACGATACATATATGGGAACCTCCGGCTCGGCGTATTTCAAGAACACATATGACGTTGACCCCGTGGTGCTCGTAAGAGCGTGGGCGATTGTCGGCTCAAGAGCAGATTCAACGGCGCTGTATTTCGCTCACCACGCCGGGGTTATGGGAAAAGCCAGCACGGATACAACCTGGAAAAGCACCGCCGTAACCGAGGTTAATAAGTTTAAAAACTTCTTTAACGGAACCTCGGAAAAGCTCTCGTATTCGGGAAAAACAACCTACAACGAGCGCGGTACCTCCGGCGTTGTTATCTCCAAGCTTGACGGCGCGGGAAGCGTAAGCCTTACCGCGAAGAAGATGGCCGACGGAGTTTATTATGACCAGATTACCGATAATCAGTTTACCGTCGTAAACGGAATTATCTCCGGTACGGTAGGCTCAACGGGAGTCGCGGTAGTTTATAATCCCTCTCAAACAGCTCAGGATTCAACGGAAGCGGAGACAACAACCGCACCGCCCGAGTCCGATAAATATACCGTAAAATTTGTTAACAGCGAGGGTTGGTCTAAGGTTTACCTTTACGCGTGGAATACCTCCGAGCAGAATAAGGCCTGGCCCGGAGTTGAGATTACCGATAAAACAACCGGCTCAAACGGCGATGAGGTATTTACCGCCGAGTTTGATAAGGATTTCAATAACATAATCTTTAATAACAACTCAAACGACCAGACGGTGGATATCACCTACGACCCCTCGGTCAGCGGATACCGCCTGACCGAAAAGAATACCGCCGGAAAATGGAAGGTCGAGTCGTTCACGGAGAGCGCTCCCGAGCCCTCGGAGGATGATGTTTATACTACTTCGGGCGGAACTGAAATCGACCTTACTCAGACCGTTTCACGCGAAGCCGACGATACTCAGCTTACCGGAATAGGAAGCTCGTTTAAGAATCTTGAAATCCTCGGCGTTCAGAAAAAGGCGGATACTACGAAGAACTGCATCAGATTTGTTGCCGTAGTTAATAACAGCGTGCTTAAGGACGCGGCGGATTACGGATATATCGCCGTCGGTAATGCCGATACCGATACCGCACGCGCGCTTGTTGAGGGCTATACTCTTGAAACCGCTCCCTCAAAGCATGTATTCAGCTGTAAGAATACGAGCAATTCGATAAGCGGAAATTACGGAAAAAATAACGCGGATACAAAGTACAAGTATGTAACATATGCCGTAAACGATATCGGCAGTAACGCCGTCGGCGTAATGTTCTACGTTAAGGATAACAGCGGAAAAGTCTTTTACGCTCCCTATACTAACTCAAGCGGAACCTTTAACAGTTGCGCCGCAAACTGGAGCGCGCTGACGTAAAAACATTTTAATAATAAACGGGACGGCTTTATTTGCCGTCCCGTTTCCAGTTAATGTCTTTAGACGGTGCCGCTCGCTAGAGCGGCACAATAAACCACCCGCTATGCGGGTGCGCGTCGAAAGAAGTGCAAAAAATTCCCCGGTCTGGT
>CAJOFK010000058.1:10059-13243 GCA_905234015.1 uncultured Ruminococcus sp. | reverse complement strand
TGTACCTCCTGTTTTTCTATTATAGCATAAGTCTAGCATATAGGGTGTGACAAAAGAGTGACACGGTTAAGTTGTAAGTGGAAAGTGGGAAGTGGAAAGTAAAGCCGCAGGTTCAGATGAACCTGCGGCTTAATATTTAATTGGGTGCGGGCAGAGCCCGCCCATAACTGTTCACTGTTCACTGTCCACTTACAATTATGCTTTTTCTTTCTTCTTTATTACAACTGTCATAATAATAAACATTATCAGAGCGCCCGCGACTAATCCTATACCGCACGCGAGGGCGAACTGTCCGCCGTTGAAGGTTGAGCCCGAGGCGTTCAGATCAACCTCATCATCAACATTAAAGTAAACAAAAACCTTATCCGCGTCTTTATTCCAGATACAGTTCGGGTCGTTCAGGTTAAACGCTGAATCCGAACCAAACATATGGATACCTGTCTCGTAGCCCGAGGGGATGCCGCTGCCTGTTTTCGCGATGAGCGAGCTCGCCAGAATCGGAGCCGCGTTCTCATTCTTCGCGGCGTAGAGCGCCAGCCACTGCTTGCCGACGTCGCCGTTGAGGTCAGCGCGGATACCGAGATTCTTGTACATCTCATCGTCCTTTGTGCGGTTGCACTCGACAGCCTTGTAGTAGGCGGTCTGGTTCTTAATTACGATCTTCTCGCCCTTGGCGTTGTAGGCTGTGATATCAGCCTCGTCAACCATATACTGAGGAATCGGCGTGAACTCTACCTTGTAATAGTTTACCAAATCCCTGTAGGCGAGTACTGTTCCGACAGCTGCCGTGACAACCATAAGAACACCCCACGCGGCTACCATTTGTTTGCAGAGCTTTGTCGAAGCGGTGAGTCTGGTGAACTCTTCCTTCGCCATAAAGTATCTCTCGGCTTTGGGATCATAAACCAGTTGTCTGTAAAAACGCGAACCGTATTGTTGGGTATAATCAATTACTACACGCGGCTGAAGTGATACGTTTGCCGCCTGTTTCGCGGCGTTGAGATACGCTGACGCCGCTTTTGCAAGCTGTACAGATCTGACTGCCCAGCCCACAGCTGAGCCAAACATACACACCATTGAGCCTACTGAGAACATAAGCAGATACTGAGCGGCAAAGCCGAGTTTCTCCTTGTCATCGTTGCTCTGCTGTTGTTTGGTCAGAGCATCGGTTCTGAGAGTGTCGTTCGTCAGCGCGACGCCGTCCTTCTGGTAGATAGCGCGGTCAACGCCCGCGTAAATCGAAAGCGGCTTCAAACTATCGAGCTTAAAGTCCTTATAAGCTTTTTTGGTTGAAAGACCGATATTGACGAGCTCACGCAGTGAAACGAAGTCGAGTCCCGCTCTCTGTCCCTCAGAGAGAGAAGCTACGAGAGGATAAACGTCGGTAGCCTTAAGCTTAGCGGGGTCCTGATTAAAGTAGTCGAGCATTGTTTTGTCGCCCCAAGGACGCTCCGCAAGAGCGTCGTGTATTATAACAAGCTCCGTAGCCATCATAGCCTTGGAAAACTTATCCTGAGCGTCGTTAAACTTTTTCAGCGCTTTCTCGTACTCTTCCTCGGTGATGTTTTCGTCATCAAGAATTGCTTTGTACTTGTTAATCTCGTCCTCAACCTTTTTCTGATTGAAGCCTTCAACCGTCTCGACAGCATTGTCATAATCGTTTAAGTCCGCGTTGAAAGCTTCCCAGAGCTTCATAACCTTATCCGCGTCGTCGCCGTAGAGCTTAGCGAGCTTCTTTTTGCCGTCTGTGGGGAGCATATCGAGGTTATCAAGCAGGGTGTTATATGAAGTGTCGCCCAGACGGTCGAGCCATGAGGTCTTGCCCGTGTCGGCGGCTCTTGTGATTAAACTTTCGAGCGCCAGAGTAACGCGTCCGTTAGACTGAGCTATGATTGTGATGAGGTCGGCGTGGTTCTTCTTCTCATCGGCTGAGAGCTTGTTGTAAGCCGCGTCGCCGAGCTCATACTTCGTCTTTTCGAGGAGCAAATCACCCATCGTTTTGCCTGTGTCATCGTCGGTGTATTTGTTGAGGGCGTCGTGAATATACTGAGCTCTCTGCTTGTTGGCGGCGTTCTTCGAAGTATAGTTGGCTCTGTACTCCTTGATAGCCGCTAAGAACTTATTGACAAACGGAATAATCTGATTTTTAATCTGACCTTCCATAAGGAACTCATATCCGGGAACAGAGTAACCGCCCTTCATATTCATAACGGCTAAGTCCGTAACCGCCTTGGTCGGGTCGCTTGTGGTTTTGTAGCCCATATATACGACGCGCTCACCCTTGGAGCCAATGCCGCCGCCCGCGTCCTCGTTGAGGTCGGCGTACTTGTCGCCGTTTTTGACTATGGTGTAGCCCTTAAGCGAAGCCTCGGCTTCCTTGGCTGTCTTACCGACGCCGATTTTGACCTCGCTTATGTATTTGCCTGAGTTTTCTTCACCCGCGGCGAATACCTGCATAGGCAAAAGTGTCGCCATAAGCACCGCCATAATAATTGCCGTGATGATAATTGGCAGCTTTTTCATAATGATGTACCCCCTTATATTTAATCGCCTGTATCTGACTGAGCGTTCGCGTTAAGCATTTTATTCGCTCCATTCAGATACGACAGATAAATTACATACTGAAACAGAACAAGTATAATTGACGGAATTGACATAAGCAGAGCCTCAACCGAAGCCGCCTTACCGCCCATAGCGGAAACCACAGCGGTCAAGGCTGTCTCAACAACAACGGTAACCGCCAGCACCCACACGAGCTTTCTGCCTGTTTTGACACGCTCGGAGTTTCCGAGCTGTTTTGATATGCTGACGATTCCCAACACTATAAACACCTTAATCGCGCCGTCGGCAAGCTTCGTGAGCACGCTTAATATACTTGTGATAACAGCGCTTATTTCGCCGACTGTCATCATAGTATCTATATCATCTATAACGAAAAATATTCCAAACGATACTATAGGCAGAAGCACCGATACTATACCGTTCAGTATGATGTCTATAATCAGAATCCGAAAGCCGATTCTGAAAAACCTGTCGTCCCTGCGCGCTGCGGAGAGTCCCGTGATGTTCACAACGAAGGAAACAAACAGAGCCAGCATGGAGCTTCCGAAGAATATGAGCATACCCGTTGAGGACTGGTCGACATCCTCGCTGTCAGCCTTTGGGAACATTAAAAATGTAGCCA
>CAJOFK010000058.1:0-10042 GCA_905234015.1 uncultured Ruminococcus sp. | reverse complement strand
AAATATTCTTTTTAGCCCTTTGGAGGCGTTCGGAAAAGCCATATACTCATCCCCTTTTTAAAAGGTTGTAAAAAGTTTATCATATACTCAGTGACAAAAGAGTGACACAGTTAAGTAGTAAGTAGTAAGTGGTAAGTGAGCCTTCCCTTGGGGGAAGGTGTCGCCGACAACTCGTTGGCGGTGACGGATGAGGGACTAAATACCCTCTCGCACTTCTTTTTTGACGCGAATTTGGGGAGTGGGAGCTATTTCAGGAGAAGCGAGAAGCAACGAGGCTAGACAACGAAAAGCCGAGGCTCAAAGCCTGTTCTGCTTTATTATATCAAAGTATTTTTGCTTTGTCCAGATTTTATCTTATGTATAGCTCAAAAAGAGAACGAAAGCATTAATCTGTATCAATATGTACACAAACTTACAGCAGCCTAAGCAGATTTGAAGTGTAAAGATACTCAGCAAAAAGGTCTTTATCGTGAAGTCTGACAATCTGAGTGACATAACCATAAGTCCTTGTAAACTTACGGAGGTAATTTCGGACATCAAATTGGTCATCATCGGAAAGCTCTCTATTCATATTTGTTTCTGGATGTGATTGTATATCTCTGTCTATCAGGATGCAAAACTCATCCGAATCACCACCGACTTTTTAAGAAACTTTCTATAGCGGTTTCCTTTATATGTTTTTATAATTATATTGACAAAAAGTTTTAAACAATATAAGATTAAAGTGTATATATTTTAAAAGGAGGACGTAACGTGAAGAAGTATAAATTCGATAAGAAAACTGAAGAAATTTTATCTAAACTTGCTTTACCTCTTGCGGTATATCAGTTTGTTGATAAGCGTGTTGTTACAGTTCTTCTATCCGATAGCTTCTGCGATTTATTCGGCTTTAAGAGTAAACGCGAAGCGATATATACTATGGATAATGATATATACGAAGCCACACATCCCGACGATAAAGCACGAATCGCAAACGAAGCATACCGTTTCGCAACGGAAGGCGGAAAATACGAAGTTACATACCGTACTTTTGACAAAAGTCGTAAACAATATATAATTGTTCACGCTGTCGGCAAACATGTTTACCCCGAGGACGGAATAAGGCTTGCGTATGTGTGGTATATAGATGAAGGAATATTTTCAGCGGAGAATGAGACGCATTCTTCCCCGCTCAGTTCCACTCTGAGTAAAGCAAGTAGAGAAGAAAGCATAATTAATACGATAAGATACGATTCTCTTACCGGACTTCCGAGTATGACTTATTTTTTTGAGCTTGCGGAAGAATGGCGGAATAATCGTATCAGCGAAGGTAAAAAAGTCGCTCTGCTTTTTACTGACCTCTGCGGAATGAAGTTTTTCAACCGAAAGTACGGATTCGCCGAGGGCGATAAACTTCTCAGAAAATTTGCCGATTTATTAAAAAAGTATTTCAGCAACGAGAATTGCAGCCGCTTTGGTTCGGACCATTTCTGCATTTTTACCGAACCCGACGGGATTGAGGAAAAGCTAAAAAAAATCTTTAAAGAATTTAATTCAGATATGTCGCTTCCCGTACATGCGGGTATTTATCTCGACGAAAGCGGATTATACGAAATAAGCGCGGAATGCGACCGCGCTAAATACGCATGCGATACTTTAGGAAATAACTATATGTCAACCTTCAAGTATTTCAGCTCTGATATGCAAAAGCAGGTTGAGAACCGCAATTACGCAATCGATAACCTCGACAGGGCGTTAAGTGAAGGATGGATACAGGTTTATCACCAGCCTATAGTACGCTCGGCTAACGGCAGAGTAAGCGACGAGGAAGCTCTCGCGAGGTGGATTGACCCCGAAAAAGGTGTTCTTATGCCGTCCGAGTTCATTCCTGCTCTTGAGGAAGCTAATCTTATATATAAGCTCGACCTTTATATTGTTGACCAAATAATTGATAAAATTAAAAAGCAACAGAAGGAAGGACTTTATGTAGTTCCCGAATCCGTTAATCTTTCCCGAACGGATTTCGATATGTGCGATATTGTAGATGAAATATGCAAACGTATAGATAAGGCAGGTATCAGCCGCAACAAGATTAATATCGAAGTAACCGAAAGCTCTGTAGGACAAGACTTTGAATATATGAAGGAACAGATTGAGAGATTCAGAAGCCTCGGCTTTAACGTATGGCTGGATGACTTCGGAAGCGGATACTCATCGCTCGATGTTCTTCAGAGTCTTCCGATAGACCTTATAAAATTCGATATGCGTTTTATGAAGGATTTCGACAACGGAAATGAAAGCAGAATAATGCTGACTGAGCTTATGCGGATGGCAATTGCCCTGGGAATCGATACTGTATGCGAAGGAGTAGAAACTAAAGAACAGGCTAATTTCCTTCGTGATATAGGATGTACAATGATGCAGGGTTATTACTTCTGCCGTCCTATTCCTATGGAAGAAATTTTCGACCGATATAGAAAAGGCGTTCAGATTGGCTTTGAAAATCCCGAAGAATCGGATTATTATGCCTCAATCGGTAAAATTAACCTCTACGATCTGGCTATTCTTTCTAACGAAGATCAGGAAGCGTTCGAGCATTATTTCAATACTATTCCGATGGCAATATTAGAGTCGAACAGCGATTCAATACTTCTGATGAGATGCAACAACACCTGCAAAGAATTTATGAGCAATACCGTCGGCAACCTCCCGATGGGCGCAAGGGTAAACTATTCATTTTTCGATAATAAGACAGCCTTAAGACTCATAAACGCGGTAAAAGAATGCAGTGAAACCGGTAACAAGCTGCTGCTCGATATCGAGATGCCCGACGGTTCCGATTACCATATTTTCCTAAAAAGAATCGCAATTAATCCCGTAAAAGGGACTAAGGCTGTAGTTATGGCGGTACTCGCTTTTTCCGATACGGAAAACACCCCTATCACATTCTCTCAGATTGCAAAGGCGTTTTTCTCCGATTTTACCCGTGTTTACTACATAAATCTCCTCACAGGTAAATATGTAAAATACAGTTCCGATTCCCTGACGGGAGAGTTTAAGGATAAAAGCCGCGGTATGAACTACTTTAAAAAGATAAGAAAAGAAACACTCAGCCGTATTCGTGAGGATGATAAGGAAAAATTCACAAAATTCTTTACCAAAGAAAATATCAAAAACCAAATCGAAAAAACAGGTGTATTTCGATTCGTATATCACCTTAAAGGCGCGGAAGAATTAGACTGCGCTTGCATTAAAGCGTTACGAATTAAGGAAAAATCACGCCATATTATTATCGGCTTTACAGATTCGGGTGCAGGAGGTGAAAGCTGATGTCATATTCCATAATAGGAATTATCGCGATTATTATTCATCTTATAATTAACCGTGATATGCTTTGGAGCAACGCTGACAACAGTTTTGTACCCGCTCAAAAAGAACATCGTCAATATATATTTGGAATGCTGATTTTCTGTATTACGGATGTACTGTGGGGATTTTTAAATGAATTTAAATTAATCACTCCGCTCTATATTGATACGGTAATTTTCTTTATCGCTATGATGGCGGGATTTCTGCTTTGGACGCGGTATATTGTCGCTTATCTTAACAGAAGAGGTTTTTTGAAAAAGCCCTTTCGGTTTCGGGAATAGTTTTGTTCTGCTCGGAGCTCGTAATTCTCGCGGTCAATTTCTTCATTCCTATTCAATTCTGGTTCGACGAAAACGGAGTCTATCACGCAGGAAACGCTCGAAATATAACGCTTTTGCTCCAGATTTTACTATTTGTATTAACCTCAATTTATACGTTCACGATTAAAGCTAATACCGAGATTGCGACCAAGCGCCTGCGCCGTACGGTCGGCTTTTTCGGAATTGAAATGGCTGTGCTGATCATAGTACAGTTATTCTATCCCCTGCTGCCGCTGTACTCAATCGGATTCCTTATAAGCAGTTGTTTACTTCATTCATTTGTTGTTGAGGATGAAAAAACGGAGTACCTTAAAACGCTCGAAGAAACGCTTAGGAGAGAAAAAGAAAAAAGCGATGAGCTTGGTACAGCCAAAAGGAAAATATACACCGATCCTCTCACAGGAGTAAAAAAACAAACAGGCGTATTTAGAAGACGTGCAAAGGCTGGATGAGAAAATCAACAACGGTTCACTCAAGGAAGCAGGAATAGTGATTTTCGACTTAAACGACCTGAAATACATAAACGATACAATGGGACACGATACAGGCGATATTTATATCTACACGGCTTCTATGCTTATCAGCGAGTTCTTTAACCGCAGTATAGTTTACCGAATAGGCGGCGACGAATTCGCAGTTATTCTGGAGCACGATGATTACTCGGAAAGAAACGATTTACTGGCTAAGTTTAATCGTCAGGCGGTGCAAAATCTTAGAAGTGAAAAGGTCGTTATAGCGGCGGGCATCGCTGAATTTAAACCCGGCTTCGATAAAAGCTTCAAGTCTGTATTTGACAGAGCAGATAAACAGATGTACTCACGAAAAAAGGAACTTAAAAAGCTGCAAAAACAGATTCAGGCGATTTGTTAAGATTTATATAGCATTACCAGGGATTCTATATTATATCGTCATCAGCACCCGTCTGTTTCAGAATGAATATCCGAGCAAAAACATATGTTAATCTAAAAAAACATTGAGGTAAAGTAATGTACTCGCTACGAACAAAAATATCGATTATGACGGTTTTTGTCCTTATCGTGACCGTTATTGCCATGTCTGTACTATGCGTGGTATATGATAAGTTAAAATCCGATAACACCCTGCTCCTGTTGTGTAAAACGGGAGTAACCAACCTTGATTCCTATTTTAACGGAGTACAAAAGTCAGTAGAGAAAGTATCATCTTTTGCGCAAGCGGACGTAACGGAGCTTGATGACAAAGAATTCAACGCACATGTAGAACGCGTCAGGGACTATTTTGGTGATGTCGCGAAAAACACAAACGGCGTTCTGACCTATTATTATCGTATTGATCCGAAAGTTTCGGATAACGTCAAAGGATTCTGGTACATAAACCTCGACCATGAGGGATTTGTTGAACATAAGGTAACCGATATCACTCAGTATGATACGTCGGACACATCAAAGCTCGTTTGGTTCACCGTTCCGAAGTACGAGGGAAAAGCAATCTGGCTTCCGCCGTATATCACCGACAATCTAAACAGGCGAGTAATCTCATACAACACCCCTGTCTATTGCAAAGGTCAGTTTATCGGCGTTATAGGCATCGAAATCGACTATTCCACTATGGCGGAACAGGTCGAAAGCATAAAGCTGTTCAGTAACGGCTACGCATTTTTGAGCGACGCCGAGGGGAACCTCTTCTATCATCCCCGTATAGACGTAACGAAGCTGACCAAAGAAACTATGCCTGAACCCCCGAAAGGCTTTGTCGACGACAACACCTTTTTCCGGTATACCTATGACGGCGTAGAAAAGGAAGGTGCCTGGCTGAAGCTGAGCAACGGTATGCGTATGAACGTGGTTGTTCCTGTATCTGAGTTGTATAGCGATCTGCGTTCACTTATCCTGATTATTGTTGTCTTTGCTGTCGTGATCTTGTCCGTAGCGGTCTTATTCACGATGCTCTATACCAAGCGCATCGTCAAACCGCTTGAACGGCTGACTGCAGCTGCGGAGCAGGTAAACAGAGGAAATTATGAGTTTTCTCTCGATTATGACAAAGATGATGAGGTCGGCAAACTCACAAGGACTTTCAAACTGCTGACGAACCATGTGAAAGATAATATCAGTGATCTGAACAAGCTTGCGTTCAAAGACGCTTTGACCAAGGTTAAAAACAAGGGCGCTTACGTCGCGGATCTTGGGGAGTTGCAGGCACAAGCGGATACAGAGGGTCCACAGATGCAGTTTGCAATCGGAGTATTCGACTGTGACAATCTCAAGGAAATCAACGATATGTACGGTCACGATAAGGGAGACGAGTATATTAAAGCTGCTTGCTGTGCGATTTGTACCACCTTCCGTAACAGTCCTGTATACAGATTCGGAGGAGATGAATTTTCGGTCATTCTCCGTAACGAGGATTATCAGAACAAAGAAGCGCTGATCAGTCAGTTTGAATCAACGGTAGAATCTATCAACAACTCGACCGAAATTGAGTGGAAACAGGTGCATATTTCTATGGGGTTTGCGGATTATGACCCGCAGAACGACTGCGATGTGAACGATGTGATGCGCCGTGCCGATAAGATGATGTATGACAACAAACGCTTGCGCAAAAACGGTAGAGGTTAAGGACAACGTTATCACCGCTAAGTCCGAGGGCAGCGCGGTAATTAAGGTTGAGCTCAAAAATAAAGTGATTCAGAATGAGATTTACTTAGCCGTATGCAAGAAAACGGGCAAGACATTCAACAACAAGCTCTCAACCGGCGTTATTTACTTAGACGTAACAGTTACAAAATAATTTATTATTTCACGTATAAAGGATTGGCTCAGTATTATTAATTCAGTGAATTATTAACTGAGAGGTTAACGCGATGAAAAAAAACGAGACCGACTTACATTATCATTATACAAAATTATTCGACGCAATGATAGATAAAACCAAGCTGTCGTTTGAAACGGTCGGCAGGGACGCGCACGGCAATCTGATTCTTCATATTTCCCGTACCTACAATATGAGTAGCGCCTATTCCTCCGACGACGAGTACTTCATCCTGACGGCTGAGGAGTACAGGGAGTATGTTGAAAAAGCGCGTAAAAACAAGTTTATTTCCCTCTTTAAATACAGAAGATTTCTCAGGGAAGCCGAACCTCCGAAGCCTGACGGCAAGGTTATAACTTCCTTTGAGATTATTACCCTGCACACGAGCGGAATGCGCTTTACTTCCGAGGATGAAATCGTGATGAAGGACGGCGCCGCCGAGGTTTCGAGTTACTCAATCCGTTACTCGGACTCAGAGGACAGGCGTGTTCTTGAAAAACGCGCTCTCTGCTCCGTTGAAGAAGTCCTTAAGCTCCTCAACGACTGCAAGCTGCTTTCGTGGGACGGCTTTCACGGCGCCCACCCGAGAGGAGTGCTCGACGGAATAATGTTCTCTTTTGAGGCGACGGTTAACGACGGCAGGAAGATTAAAGCAGACGGCTCGGAGAATTTCCCGAAGCATTACCGCGATTTCACCGACGGAATATATAACCTGCTTAATAAGGAATAAACGTATAAACACCCGGAACCCTGAGCGGTTCCGGGTGTTTTTCAATCTATGCGCTTTATCATCCTCATACAATCAAAGCTCCAGCTTTTAATTACTTCATTATCCATTTTCGTATAGCCGAGTTTTTCGTAAAAGCCGACGGCAACTACACGGCTGTCGATTCTTATTTCGCCGTAGCCGAGCTCGCGTATCCATTTTTCGGCTTCCTTAATAACCCTACTGCCGAGGCGCTTTCCGCGGTATTCGGGGAGCACGACCACACGCCCGAGCAGCACGCGCTTTTCGCTCAATTCATAAAAGCGGCACGTCGCAACAGGATACTCGTCGTCGAGAATGATTATGTATTTGCTTTCGTCTCCGTCGTGTTCGTCGAACTCATCCCTGAGTGAGATATGATGCTGACGGTTCATCCCCTGAATTCTGACGGAATATGCTCCGGCGCGCTGCCATTCCTCGCCCGCGCGCATTACTTCAAATTTATTCAAGCCGATTTCTCCCTTTCGCAATAAATACTAAGCACATAATACACTAAAAACCCCTCTTTGTAAACCGTATAAAACGCGGTTTTCTTTTATGCTCAGGCGATAGACAAACGATATTTGATATGATATACTTTTTATAAAATAAACCTGATTTTGCGCAAAGGAGAAACCGCGGTATGTTTATAGACGAATCGCTCTATATCAAAATAAATATTTTTAACGACACGGCATCACGCTACGAGGCCGCGGTTCATTTGCTCCCCGCGGAAAACTACCTTAAGGAATTCTGCAATTTCTACGAGGTAAACACCGGAACTCAAAAACCCCTTCCATATCAGGGTTCGTTTCACGAGGCGTTAAAGGAAGTCTGCGGCGACGACGTATATAAACCGCTCGCCGAAAAAGCCGAAAGCCTTTTCGGCGTGCCGAAACGCGTTATGATGTTTGAAGATATAGGCAAGCTGACCGACGAGATGGGCGGATGTGACGGCGCCGCGCCGTTTTATATTGTCTTTGATTTTATGTTCTGTGAATATGATAACTTTACCCTCTGCTTTATCAGCGGAACCAACAACTGATTTTTCGAGGTGAATTATGGCGAATATTACCGATATTCATTGTACGGGCTGCGGCTCTCCGGCGCATTTTGATATTATAAAGCAGACTTATCTTTGCGGCTACTGCGGCGCGTCGGTCGAAATCAGCGAGGCTCTTAAGCAGAAGCAGGGCTTCCGCGAGCTGCGCGCGGGCAGGCTTAAAAACGAAGTAAATAAATTTAATCTTTTTTCCGCTTCGTGCAGCGGCTGCGGCGCTACGGTAGTTTTTGAGGAAAACGAAGCGCTTTCAAGCTGCGCGTTCTGCGGGCGAAGCTTAGTGCGCAAGGAATATCTCGACACCGACGGACTGCCCGAGAGCATAATTCCCTTTTCGATTACGCAGGATGAAGCGGCTCAGCGCTTAAAGGAATGGTGCTTAAAAAACAAGGGCAAGCCGGAAGCAAAAAAGCTTAAAAACCTCATACCTCAGCTTAAGGGCTTTTACCTCCCCTATGAACTCGTGCGCGGTCCGGTTCATTTAACCGTATCGCGGATGAGCAGTCAGAGCGTCTACTCCTGCGAGGGCTTTTTAAACGACGAATTCGTAAACTGCTCAAAACAGCTCGACAACCTGCTGCTCGACGGAATGGAGCCTTTTGATACGGAAAAAATGGTTGAGTTCGACTTCGCTTACGTCGGAGGGCACCGCGTAAAAATATCCGATATTTCAGATGATGACCTTGCGGCGAGAATATCAGCGGAGGCGCGCAGCTCCTACACTCCCTCGGTAAGAAGGACGCTCGAATCCCACGCGGTGGAGATAAACGCCGACGCAGGCTCAGCGGTAAGATACCCGGTTTTACTGCCGGTATACTACATCTGCGAGGGCAATATTATGGCGGCGGTAAACGGCCAGACCGGAAAAGTAAGCGTCCGCGCTGAAAAAGAATCGCACTATCATTTCCTGCCGTGGTGGTTTAAGGCGCTTGCTGCAACCTTAGCGTTAACAGGAGCAGCGTTCAGTGCCTTTTATCTTTTCGGAATCGGAATCGGAGGCGCACTGTATATAAGCGCTCTGCTCGGATTCTTCTTATTCGTTGTCGCTATGTGCGTTTTCAGCGATACGACTAAAAACAAATTCTCCGTAGAATCCGGAAGAAAGATATATAACTCCGGCAGGCAGACCTTCCGCCGCGAAAGAGGCGGTCTCGTTCAGAACGAGGAAATTCTGAAACGCAAGGTTAAAAAGCCCGTGTATTTCAGCGATATAAACGGAAGCCGCCGTCCCGTGGAGCTGCGCTTTACCACACCTGTAAGAATCATAAGAATGATTCTGCTCAGTATAATCGCGCTGTTTCTTCCCGTATTCCCGGCACTGCTTATTAACGGCTTCAACCTCTCAATGATTAACTTAAGCGGCTCAGCCGTATGGTTCTGCTTAGCCGTACCGCTGGTTCCGGTTTTTCTGCTTAATTTCGGAATAGTCAGGCTTCACGATAATCCGTGGATTTATTACCGCACGGACAGCGGAAGGAAAAAGCGTTACAGAAAGAAAACCCGGCATAAAATAAATAAAGAGACAGTCAAGGATATTCTTATGGTGGTATTTGTACCGCCTGCAAGCCTTGCGGTATGGTTCGGCATAATCAGCTTCTGCGTTATAGTCTACCTCACCGCCGGGTATGATGTTTAAACAAAATGATAACGGCTCAAAACCTTTGCGGTTTTGAGCCGTTGTTTTTACATTGTCTATGATTTAAACCTCGCCTGTAAGCTGAACCGTGACCGGTCTTGCGTTAAGCGCGGGAATAACCTTATCCGTTAAATCCTCGGTTT
>CAJOFK010000057.1 GCA_905234015.1 uncultured Ruminococcus sp. | reverse complement strand
AAAGGTCTTAGGCGGCTGAGTTGCAGTTACAGTTACCTCACTGCCGCTGCAGCTTACATGATTTTCGTCAATCTGCCACTTGCAGTCTTTATAGAGGTCATCAACCGCGGGAGCGTTAGCGACTAGCACGGAGCTCTTGGGCTTACCGTTTTCAACCTGGTTTTTAGTAAGCTCTACCGTTACGGTATAAGTCTTATCGGGAGTTGTATTTTCTCCGATAACCTTGCTGTTGTTCTCAAAGCTGCTCTCCTCGTCAGCATTCCACTCACGGCTGTAATACCTGTAATTCAGATTGAACTCCAATTTCTCCTGGACGTAGTAAACGGTCAGCTCAGTTGAACCTGAGTCGGGAGCCTTGTTAATCAGCGAGTAGATGTTGCCGTTCTTAGCTACGGTTACGCTTTCACCGTTTATATTGGCTTCAACCTTCTGAACCATATATCCCGAAGGCGCCGAAGCCTCAAGCGAGAGGATCGTATCCTTGATAACCGTTCCCGTTACGCTTGCTGAATTGTTAAATGTATACGAGCTTACGTCTGAGCCAAAGTTGAGCGGATGCTCGTTTCCTGCGAGCGTTCCGTTAACCGTTACGCTTCCGTAATAACCGTCGGTGCAGTCAATATACTCATCACTGCCCGCAAGGCGGATTTTCTGATTCACCTGTAAATTGGACTGATAAATCCTCTCCTTGCCGATAAGCTGAATAAAGATATATTTATCCTTCTGCACGTTGTTGAGAGTCAGCGTGTATTCGCTGCCGGAAGCGTTTTTAAGAACGGTGTAGTCATCGTTTTCAACGTCGCCTGCGCTTTCGGAATACACCGTAAAAGTGTTGTTGAACGCGTCGCCTATTCGGATCGAGGCAATCTTATAATACTTGGTCACGCCGTCGTCGTCATACGTCAGCGGATTAATTGTTACAACAGAGTTTTCGTTCTTCGTTACAAACGTACCGTTGATAAAGGTGTTGCGGTTAAGAATCATATCGGAGCCGATATTAACCGTAGCCTTGCCCTCGTTACCCTCGTTTGTTGAGGAAAGAATAAGTAGCGGACGGCTGTAGTAAAGCTTAACCGAAACAGAATTACTTTTCAGGGTATAACGGTAAATTCCGCTGCTGCCCGAAATCTCGTGCTCTACTCCGTCGTCGATTACAACCTTCTCAACGTTATAGCCCTCGGCGGGAATCGGTAAAATTGAAAGCACCGTTTTCTTTACCGAGTACATATATCCTAACGAGGAGCTGACAGTAATCGGGTTGGCGGAAGCGCCTGTCTTGTTGTTTTTCTTCAGCACACTTCCCGAGGGAACGGAGAATCTCGCGCTCTGATTATCCGCGGCGACATATCGTCCGTCGTAGGTTTCGCGGTTCCATTGCTCAACCGTGATATTGCAGTCGGGATTGCTTTCGTCGGGCTCATAATTTATTACGCAGTCAACTCTTATATCGAATTTCTTTGAGGTCAGTATCGGGTTCGCGTCGTCGGGATTAACCTTATAATAATAGTAATACTGCGTTTTTCCGGCGGAGTTTGTTCTTTGCAAATAAGTCAGGTTCAGCTCCGATAAGATATTATCGGATTCGCCCTCAATATCATTATAAAACTCCGCGCCGATTATCGGCAGTTTCTCGGCTGAAAGACCTGTTTCAAGTACATAATATACCGAAGTCTTTCCCTTAAGATCAGCGCCGAAACGGGTCTGGCTGCCGAGGGGAGCATATGTGCTCTCGTCGTTATCGAGGTTGATATCCTCGGGATCGTCAACGTAGAACAGATATCCGTTAATGCTTCCGGAACCGTTGCCTTTGATGTTGTTGTAAATCGTGATGAGGTCGGGGTCGGGCTCAAACTCAACGTCGATAAACAAGTTGTTGCTTTGCGGCATTGGATCTGTAATCGTATATCTTACTTTTCCGTCATCCGTCGGCTCGGACGCCGTAAACGCAATATTCTCTGCGCTTTCCTTAACAGCGCCCTTCTTTACCGTAACGGATTTTATTATATAATAATCCTCCGGCGTTACGTCGAAGCTCAGGCTTGAGCCTTTAACGCATTTTGCCTCGGTAGTATAGCTTCCGCTCTTTAAAACCGCGTTGTAGGTTTGCATGCTTTCCGCATTGCCGGCAGCCGGGTATATTTTTGTAAACGGAAGAACTCCGGATTCATTATAGCTGCCGTTTACGGTTACGGTTCCGTTTGCAGCTGAATACGTTCCGTTTTTATTGGTCACTGCGCGGGTATAAATTGAGGAAGCTCTCTCGATATATATTTTAACGTCATATGCTCCTGACGCCGAGATCGCCTCTTCACCCGTGCTGAGAGTTTCGCGCAGGTTGCCCTTAGCTACGCTTATATGGCTTACCGATAAGTCGCTGTAGCCCGAGCCGGTAACCTTCTTGATTATGTACTCGCCGCTTCCCGGAAGCTGAGCGAAGATTTCAAGCTTAGTTCCCCGGATTACGCTTACGTGACGGCTGTGAGGGTTGATTGTTATATCAAAGTTGTTCGTATAGTAACCGCCCTCGCTTGCGTCGGTAATAATCGCTCTTTCGTTGACTACGCTGCTCTTTACGTTTACATTCACATACGCGTCGCCGCCTGCGGGTACTCCGTTAATTACCTCTCCGGTATCGCTGATATTATACACGCTTACGTTATAGCTTACCATCTTAGCGAGGTAAACAATCAGCGTTACGTTATCGGTAGACGCAAGGCTTGAAAGCGTACACTCATCATACGATGTACCGATATTACTATCGTGAGCTACCGTTCTCGGCGTTACAAGGTGCAGGTCGTCGCCGCTGTCCTTAACCGCCTTAACATCCGCTATGACGTACTCGCTGCCGTCTTCTATCGTTGTATTTACCGTGACTCTCGTATTCGTAGCGGTACTGACCGTAGTCGGGTTATACGTTACGGTAAAGCTGTTTTTATCAACACTCGGCGAAACAGTCCTGTCCGTAAATGCGTATTCGCCGTCTATAGCGTTTCCGTCTGCGTCGTAGCGCACGGCGTTTACGGTAACAGTCGCCTTGCTCTCGTTAAATTCTTCCTCGGTATCGACGTCTTCTTCCTTTCCGTCGGCGTCAAGCATAACCGCCTTAACGGTAAAGGTTTTTCCTACGCCGTAGACTATTCTTACGACATAATCGTCGCCGATATTAACTCCGTTATTGAAGGTGTATGTAACATATCCGTCCGCAACAAGCGAGCCTGTGACGGTATAGCTCGACGCGGGAACGGCAGTATACGTTTTGCCTGACTTCTTCTGAATTTTTACCGAGCTTATGTTTCTTGAGCCGTAGGGCTTTATTTTAATTTGCGGAGTTACTCCCTTATGCATGCCGAGCTTAGTCGTTCTGCTTAAGGCTCCCGGTACGTTCTCGTCGTACTCGGTTACGTTATCCTTTGTATCCGTAATAATAACGCTGTCGAGTGAATTATCGTCCTCGTCAACAAACGCACTGTAGGGTTCGGGAGGCGCGGAATCGTTTATATTCGTTACCGTAACCTGTGCCAAGGTATCATCCTCGAGCTCGCCGTCAATGCTCTGCTTTATCGTAAGGCTTGCTCTCGGCTTATAGTAAACGTCAATCTCATAGGATGTGCCTATTACTCCGTAATCTCTCGCGCCGCCCTCGAGGTAATGGTCGTTGAGCGCGGTGCTTGCACTCAGATTGCCGAGCGCGGTATTTGTACCGTCAACATCATACGACATACGGGCGGTAATAATAGCCTGCGAGAAGCTGTAATATGTTTTGGTTCCGCCTGTCATCGGTAATGAGCCTGTGCTGAGAGGAGCGAACATAAGCCCCGAGGAAGTTTCGTCAAGTACCGGGCGGGGATAAGTCTTATAAATTTCAACAGCGGCGTAATTTAGAATACTCGATTCCTTATAATCCGCAAAGATACCGCAGGAGCCGTTTTGCTGTGAATACTCTGCACTCTTGCAGTTTGATTCGGTTGCAAGAGCGGTAGAGGTATAACCGTAAACACAGTTATAGAGGTTGATATTGCTTCCTGATAAATCGCGTGTTTCTCTTACCGAATTGTTTACGTAGAAGTTATCCGCGATTATTGTATTAACAAGATAACATCTGTTGCTGTATATATTGTCTAAACCGTGTCCCGCGTTTGCCGTTCCGGCGTTTCCCGCGATGGTACAGTCGGCGGCATAGAGGACGGAACGTAAGTTGCAGATTCCTCCGCCGCGGTAAGTTGCGCTGTTGTTTGCTATAGTGCAGTTATTCAGATAAAGGGCGTTTGTGCTTTCGCTTACGCTTCCGACGTTCATTTTATAAATTGCACCGCCGTTGGTATTCGAGGCTAGTGTTCTGTTATCGGTAAACGAGCAGTTATCGGCTGTCATTATGCCGCCTGCGCATACCGCACCGCCGTTTGACCACGAGGCGTTGCCGCTGAGGCTGCAGTTTTTGAGGATGAGCGTTTTGTTGGAATATATCGCTCCGCCCTGCGTTGTGTTCGCCGCATTGTTATAGCCTGAGTAGGATTTCGATATATCTACGTTCTCCATAAGCAGCACGCCCTGATTGCAGATTGCGCTCACAGAGCCTCCGTAGATATCGAGGTTATATATTTCTGCCGAGTTATCGGCGGCGATGGTAAACACACCGTGTTTTGAAGCGTCGGAGTTAACCGCACCGACGTCGTCAAGGCCTGTTGTATTAACCGTGATTGTATAACCGTTTCCGTTGATTATTACGCCGTCCGCAAGAGCGACAGCGTCCGAAACGGTGATGTCGTTCATAATATTCAGCGTTGAATTCGGCAGTGCGCCGTACTCAGTAAGCTGGTTGTAGTTTGTTACGTTATATGTTGACGAGAGCGCCGGAATAACAGCGTAGTCCCTGTCCATAGTGAAGGTGTAGCTGTTATCGGGATTGCGGGTGGGATTGAAATAATTTCCCTCGTCGGTTGCGTCCTTGAATTTTAATTCAGCGCCGGAGTTCGTTTTTTCGGAAACGGAAACGGTTGAGCCCGATTCGTAGGTTTCGCCGAAAATTGAAGCGCCTCTGTAATTGCCGAGCGCGTTTCTTCCGCCGGTGAGTCTTATCGTGTGATATGTACCTGAGCCTGTGCCCGATGCGCCGATAACTCCCGGCTGTCTTTCTCCTCCCTCGAGATAGTCGGTTACCTCGTGAGAAGCGTCAGCCGCGGTGTTTCCGCCGAACGCGGTAATTTCGCCCTCGTCATTCATATATGACATCTTGACGGTCAGCGCGGTTCCCTTTATTTTGTAATTGAAATATGTTTTTGTGCCGCCTGTCAGAACATCTGCCGAAGGCGAAAGCGGCGAATAGTAAGTTTTTCTGCCGTCAACCTTAAACAGGGAAGCGTGGTCGTAATGACCTTTTCCTTCCTTGCCGTTAAAATGATTGAAATCTCGGGAGATATTATCAAAATAACTGAGCAGGGTGTTGCCCGGGTTTACGTTTTTACAGTTGGTTTCAGTAGTTCTGTCGTCCGAATTAACGGTACCGCCGTAAGCGCAGTTTATAAGCACATCGTAGTCGCCCCAGGTTTTATAGAAGGTAAGGTCGCTGTTCTTTGTGACCGCGTCAGAAGTATAGGATGAAATGACATTGTCGGCGAAAACGCAGTTGACCGCGCTCATTCCTCTCGCGCCGAACGCTTTAGTAGAGTTTGATGAATTGCCGACAAACGTACAGTTCATTATATCAGGCCAATAAGAGTCAAAAGCTCCGTAATTGGCGGCTCTGTTGTTCGCGAACAGAGAATTGTTCATATGCGTCGGCTGTGTTCCGTAGTAACCGCCGCCGTGATTGTACGCCGTATTATCCGTAACGGAACAGCCGTCAATAATCATTGCGGCGTTAGTTGCGTTGGGAGCGTAAATGCCGCCTCCGTGGGATTTAGATACGTTCCGGCGTATGGAGCAGTTCTTAAGTATCGTAATATATCTGCAGTCCAGTCCTCCGCCGCAATTATTGCCCAGCACATTATTGACAGTCAGATTGGCCTTCTGAACCGTTACATCCTCCATAATCAGAAGTCCTTTACTGGTTATGGCTGTTGTAGCTCCGCCCTCGACGGTCATATCCTTAAGCTTTAGCGACTTGCCGCTCGGAATATAAAATACGCCGTACTCGGACGGATTATCATTATAAACTCCCGCGTCGTTAAGTCCTGTTACGGGAACCTTGACGGTATGGCCGTTGCCGTTGATTGTAACGTCTTCGGCTACGGTAATAAGCCCGCCGGTTTCAATGTCGTTTGTAAGCTCGATATTCGCGCCCGGAATCGAAACGACCTTGCTGAGCTTTTCATAGGTATCAACGTCGTTTAAATCTCCGTTGAACAGGGGTACAACGTCTGTGCTTTCATCGGGCGTAAAGGTGTAGGTATCTCCCGACGCAGTGTACTTGCTTTCGTCTATATTACTAAAGCCTGTTATATATTTATTATCAAGTACGAATTCGAGCGGAATACTGTCGCCCTCGTCGCCCGGAGTAATCGCGACATGGTTCGGAGAGTCAACAGCGTAAGCGTCGCCGAAAACAGTAGCGCCGCTGACTCCGCAGCTTGAGGGACCTGCAAGTCTGGTTGTATAATACACTCCGTCATCAGTACCCGAAGAACCGTAAACACCGGACGGTCTTTCCTCGCCGTTAACGAAGGTAGTAACCTCTGTATCGCTTATTTCGGTCTGACGTCCCAGAAGCGTATTTACGCCGCCGTTATCATAGGATAAGCGCGCTGTAACGGTTCTCTCCGATACGGTATAGTCAAAATACGTTTTTATGCCGCCGCTGAGAGCGTCTGCATCGTGCGCGAGCGGAGTATAAGGTATAGTTTGATTTTCAGTAAGAACAACCGCTAACGGAAGACGTATTCCCGACGGAGTTCCGTCAGCCGCAATAAGCCTGTTGTACTTGCGGTACATAAAGGCGGTTTCGCCTTCCTCCGTATCTGTCTTGCAGTTATTTACGGTAAGAGAAGCGTCCTGATGGGAAGAAAATCCTACGTTAACAAGGCAGTTATAAAATTCCGCGGATGTGTTTTCGTTTGCGAGGCGTATAGCCGCGGGGAATACCTTGTTATTACGGTCAACCCCGAAATTATCGGCAAATACACAGTTGACGGCATACGCGCGGCCTACCCAGTTTGACCAGCCGACATATAGGCTTCGGTCGGTTTCGTTGCCTACTACGTTAACATTCGACAAATACATCGCGGTATTAGACGAGATACACATAAGCGCCTGGCTGTAATAACTGCCTCGGGTGTCAAAATTGCCTGTGATATTTGTGTTATTAATAAACTCAACGCCGGAATTAGTAACATATACTCCGCCGTAATTTTTTACGAATGAGCAGCCGTCAATAACCGCCGTATCTCCGCGCTTTCTGAGAACGTATTCTTCACACCTGTTTAAGGTGAATACGCAGTTTTTAAATACGAAGCTCACATCCTCAAAGAAAACAGCGTAATCAGCGCAAACCTTTGTTACCTTAACGTTTTCAAGAGTAAGTCTGTTTTTCAGTCCGGAGGAAGATGAGTTTATCGCGCGGGCTGAGCCGCCCTCAATCGTCATATCGCTTATGCTTACACCTATATTGTATTTTTGAAGCGTGAATACGCTCCACGCGGACGGATTCGCGTTTGTGACGCCCGAATCATTCAGTCCCGTTACGGGAACCTTTACGGTATGACCGTTGCCGCGGATTACCACGCCGTCGGAAAGAGCTATTTCTTTATCGACAGTTATATCGGAGGTTATTTCTATTGTGATATTCTTATATTTAGCCGCTCCGTAGAGCTTATCGGAAGTGTTGATATCATCAAGCTTCGCTATTACCGGCTTAATAACCTCGGCTTTTCTAATATTGAAGGTAAAGGCGGTTGTGCCGTTGCTGTAGGCGGAAGTATATGTTGTGTCGGGTATACCGTCAAAGCCTGCGACGCAATAGCCGTCATCAACGGTAATCGTCACCTTGACGTTGTTGTCATAGGGAATGAGATCACCCGAGGTAAAGTTATCGGTCGTCAGGGTGTAATTTCCGGTATATTCATCAGAATCCTCAACGGTAACGGGATAATTTATTACCGTTACGTCGGGAATCAGAGTATAGTCGGGAACAATGATTGTATCGCGGTTGCCGATTATTTCATAAGTTTTCACGTCGCCGTCGCCCGAGCCGGATAAATCCCGGTAGTCGGTATTTTCGGTAAGATTTTCGAGCCCGTTCACAATATATCCCGTGGGGTCGAGAACAACCTCGGGAGTATCTCCCTCAACGTGCACATCGCCGTAGACGGAAACGCCTTTCGCTTCTACATACTTTAGTTTATTATCAGCAGAGTTTGTGCCGCCTGAGATACGGGTTGTGTAATATGTGCCCGAGCCTGTTCCGCTCGCGCCGATAACTCCGTCTGCCCTTGATGAGCCCTCAATATATTTTTCAACCTTTGTTTCGCTTGCGGTAAGGCCGCCTAAGGGAGTATTCACTCCGTCCATGTCATACGACATATTTGCAGTTAGGGTTGTACCTTCGAGCGTATAGTCAAAATATGTTTTTACTCCGCCGCTGAGAGCGTCCGAGTTTGCGGACAGCGGAGCATATTTTACGCCGCTGTTTTCAAGCAGCAGAACATGAGGCCAGGAGTATGTTGACTCAACGCCTGTCAGGTCTACGTTTCCGAAGGTTGTGTATCTGTAAAAAGAACCCGAAGGCTGTGAGGTTGTGCTTGCGGTTGTAAGACAATTGTTAAGTGTTAATGACGCATTATCCGACTCAATGAAGGTGTTGCTGCGTGCAGGGTATTTGCTGCAGAAGTTATCCTGAATCACGTTGTTTACGCCGTAAAAATCAGCATAATTACCGGCTGAAAAACTTCCCCAGTTGCCCGTAGAATAATTGCCCGTGAAGGTTGAATTTATTATGCATACGGTTTTTCTGTTGTCGGAGCTGCCGCGGAACAAAAGTCCGGCTACGTCTGTGCTGTGGTTATTCGCCACTACGGTGTTATTGATAAACGCGTCTGTATTGTTTCCGCCTATCGCGCCCCACGAGGTAATTCTGTTTTGCGTAACCGAGCAGTTGTCCATTACAAGCGAGCCGCGCTCGGAGTAAACAGCGCCGCAGTTTGTAGCATAGTTACGGCTTATGTCACAGTTTTTCAGAACTGCGACACCGTTTGAGAAAAACGGAATATACTGACAATTCGTAATACTTACATTGTCAAGTGTAATAGTTCCGCGGTTTTCTATATTCCACGCGTTGCCGCCCTTGAAGTGAACGTTGTTTATAGCAGCTTTTCTGCCGGAGTAAATATAGAAAATACCGTACTTGGAAGCGGAGCTGTTCAGGATTCCTTCATCGCTGAGCGCAGGCGCTAAAACAGAAACGGTATGTCCGTTTCCGTTGATGACTACGCCGTCGGCAAGATTGATTCTTGAAGTAAAAACAATATCATCAGTAAGATTGAGGACATAATTCGTTTTATTGTTGGAGTTCAGCTCGTTAAAAGTCGAAACGTCAACGGTTGTGACGTTATCCTCCGCGTTTATTGTACTCACCCCGAAGGGTATCATCCCGACAACAAGCAATACGGAGAGCAGTGCGCTGCACATCCTCCTTCTCAGTCTCGGATTTATATATTTGAAAAGTTTCATAATTATGTCGCCTTTCCGATGAAAATTTTTCGGCAGCTAACCGAAAATGTGCGCTTAGTATTCATGTGAATATTTATGAATGATTAAATATGCTTTACTTTATATTTTACCATATTTTCCGAACTTTTCGGTATGGTTTCTTGCACAAATTTTTACGGCTGAATTTATATAAACTGCACAAACAAAAGCTCAGTTATCCGCTGAGCGTCCTTAATTTTTGATTTGAGTGTGATTTCGTCATATTTCCGGAACTTACCCCTCGCCGGTTGGTACGAGCTTCGGGCAGTATTATCTCAACTTTAACTGTATACAAGAAAGCGTGCGCACCTAAGTGCGGAGCTTTCGTATATCCATCCGTTCCGCGCTCTCTCGTCCTAAGAACGGACTCGCGATACTCCTTATTTTGGCGAGCGCTTTTGCTCCCTTCATCCGCCACAGGCGGCGGTCGCAACGCTACATGCGCGCGCAGGGCGCAACTGAGCGGGAAATATAAAATGTTTTTACTTATAAGGAACGCAGTTCCTTATAAAGTAAGAAAGCGTGCGCACCTAAGTGCGGAGCTTTCGTATATCCATCGCTCGTGCGCGCGCAGGGCGCAACTGAGCGGGAAATATAAAAAACAAGACGCCCAAAAGGCGCCTTGATTTCATGCCGGAGATAATGGTGTTCTTAATGCTTTATCCCCCGCATTTAATTCCGTATCAATCACTACTCTGAACACAGTTCTCCGTAAAGCTTTTGACTTAAACTGAAGATATCTTTATCAAACAAGACAATATATACAAGCATTTCGTTTTCAGTTAAAAAACTGCTTATTTCATTTACCGCTATTTGCAGCGCCTGTTGTTTCGGATAACCGTACACGCCCGCCGATATCAGCGCAAAAGCAACTGTATCGCAATTGTTCTGCTTTGCGAGCTTAAGAGAGTTTCTGTAGCAGGAAATCAGTTTTTCCTCCTCGTGATTATTTCCGCCTCTCCATACAGGCCCCACCGTATGAATAACATACTTACAGGGGAGGTTATATGCGTTTGTGATTTTTGCCTCACCGGTATTGCACCCTCCCAGCGTTCTGCATTCTTTAAGCAAATCAGGACCTGCAGCTCTGTGAATAGCTCCGTCAACGCCTCCGCCGCCGAGCAGGGTGGTATTCGCGGCGTTTACTATAGCGTCGCATTTGATTTTTGTTATATCATTTCGGATGATTTGAACAGGCATAAACAATCCCTAGTTTTATTATAAATCAATTTTTTTCGGAAAATACAATTGCTTTTACAGCCTCGGCATATGCTTGCGGATGATTAATAGAGAATTCTCCGTGATGCAAATCAGGCAACTCCGTCAGAGTGCTCCCCGGAATAGAATTTTTGATGATTTTTGCGGATTTTTTAATACCGCGGTTCTCCTTTTCTCCGTAAAAAATATGAACATCGGCAGAGCAATTTTTTATTGATTCTTTTATACGATATAACGTATTAGCTTTCATAAAAGCCAGCATATCCTTTTTTGAAATCAAACGGGTATCACGGTAATAGTCATTATACAATTCAGCTTTTATCCGCAATTGTTTAAATTGCATTTTAGCGAATCTCTTATTCTTTATAAGCGGATAACTGCATCCGAAGGCAGGACGAATAAGCGCGCCGGTTATTTTTGACGGATATGCCGATGCGCTTTCTATCAAAGCGTGCCGGCATATATCTCCCTGATGTGAAAGGATTTCCAGCAGTATCTGCCCTCCGAGAGACAGCCCGCATATCATACACACCGAGCCGTTAAAACGCTCGTTAATAAACGTGATGATTTCTTCGGCATTATCTTCAATTGTTGTAAAAGGTCTGTCGCTTCCCGCATGTCCGTCTAATATCGGCAGGATTATATGAAAGTCATTTTTTAAATATTCAACTTCCTCACGGTAATTCCACCATGACAATCCGCCGCCGTGCAACAGAAAAATTGTCTTTGAATTTTTGTTTCCGAATTCTTTAAAAACCATATATACCCGCCTGTAAATTCTGATTTATCCTGTTTTTCATAATAACAGAAACCCGGTAAAAAGTCCACAAAAACCTCCGCTGAAAAAATCAACTGCCGGGCAGTATCCCCGACAGCTTTCGTTAGAATCTTTTCAGTTCGAAAAAAATTATTCATTTTTTAGCGGCTCGATTTTAAATAATGCAACAATCAGAGCTTCACCCCTCGCATTTAATTACGAGGAGCTGAAACTCTGCCACAGAATCGTATCATATTAAAATCCAGCTCACCCCCTGATTGTTATAAATAATAATTGACTGCTTTCATCATTAAAAGCTAATAGATATTTTTTTATAAAAATTGGTTATACATTTTGTACCGGTTATTATTAACAGCGTTCTCTTTTTTACTTTAAACATATTTTCTCCCCGTTCTGATAAGGTACCCTTCCTGTATCGCGGTAAAGGTTGCCGCGGCGCATACAACGATTGTGCTGTATTTCAGCTCGATAAACGACAGCGTGAAAGGCAAAAGGAACAGTAACGCTCCCGTTATCTTGTTCATCACGGTGTGTAAGGCTATAAGCTTTTTGAACATTACTGCTCCTGAAATGATATTGATGACTTTTATTATCGCGATGACTGCTATCCATATATACAGCCAAATCGGTATATCGAGTATCGGCAGCAGCTTAATTAAGCAAACTGCGACAAATATAAAATCAGCTATGGTGTCAAGCTTTGCGCCGAACGCGCTGACGGTATTTGTTTTACGCGCAACCGTTCCGTCTATCATATCGGTAAGTCCCGCCGCGCCGTACAGTACGTAAAACATCGGCGACAACGGAGGGAAAAACAATATAGCTATGCTGAAAATGATTCGGGAAGCGGTGATGATATTAGCGATTTTCTTCATTTGATTGTTTTTCTCTTACTGTCATTAATCCATCGTAATAAAGTGTTTAAATTCTTTAGCTTTTTCAAAATCTACGGTTCTTAAAAATTCGGGATATACCGTAACATCGTCACAGTTATCCAAATCAATCCATTTAAGGTATTCGCCTTTAGGTCCTTTATCGGTAAGATACCCGTCGGGAATCTGCAAAAGCTCCTCGTTTTTCTTAACCGTAAAGAAACAGGAAATCTCGTGAAACGGCACACCGTCATCATCTGTAAAAAAGTTCTCGTGAATACAGGCGAGCCGCTCAATCTCGCAGTCAATGCCGGTTTCCTCTTTCAGTTCCCGCAGCGCAGCCTGATCCATCCTTTCGCCAAAATTCACCCTGCCGCCTACCGAATAATAAAACAGCCTTTTCTCATTCGGATTTCTCGCCATCAATACTTTTCTGCCGTTTAAAATAATCAGTCCGACACGGTAGTTAAAATTCCCGAGTTCGGTTTTAAATGTACAGTCCATTAAGCTCCTCTTTTCCTATCATGCTCACGGATTACATCGGCGTTCCGACTTCAATAAGATTTCCGTCTAAATCATAGAAGCGGATAACAGTCTGCCCCCAGTTGTGTGTCATCAGCCGATTGACATACTCAACGTCGGGATACAGGCTTTCAAGCTTGCGTACAAAGCCTTCGATATCGGCTTCTTCAAAGTACAGCTCGCAGGAATTGTTCTTCGGAATAATATCTCTGTTCAAAAATTCTTTCCAGTATCTTTCTTCCTGAAGGACAAGACCGTCTGTCAGAATCATATTGCCGTCATTATCCTGAATCAGATCAAATCCGAACAGGTCATGATAGAACTGCCGGGCTTTCTCTATATCCTTTACAACAATCAGTATATTTTTCAGTTTCATCTGCTTACCTTCCCGTGTGTTTAGCTCAACGCTTTATAATCTGTGTACTCCACTACACCCTCGATATTTTCCAGAGCACCATTTTTCAGTTCCTTCACCATCAAACATTCCGGCGCAGGAAGTCCTACGCTCTCTGCGGCGGTGATATCGAAGTCGGCTGAGGTCTTAAATCCGCGGTTTCTGTAGTTCTGCGGATTACCCTCGACAATCACCGCCGTATAGCCCATCTCCCTCGCTTTTTCAAAGCCGTACTCAATGAGCTCTTTTGAGATATGCTGCCGCTGCAACTCGGTTTTGACCGCTACGGGAGAAAGCAGCAAAAGCTCGTCTTTGTATTTCCCGCCGAGATGGAAGCCCGAGAACATAGCGTAGCCGATGACCTCGTCCTCATCAGTCACCATAATCAGCTCCAGCTCAGGTATATAAGTATCCATCGCCCTGATTTCCTTAATCAGGCTGACAACCACTTCCGCCTCCTCCGCATTCTCGGAATCGGTAAAGGTCCTCCTGACCATATCCAACGACAGATTCAAGTATTTATCTTCCATTGATTTGATGATTCTGTTCAACTCAATACACATCCTTTTATGCGCAATAATACATTATGCACTTACTGATATACGCGGCGGTGCCGTCGCCGTGCTTGTCGATGTTCTTTTTGAAGCGAACGTCCTCAACGTACATCTGTCCGAGTCCCGCGAGAATATCATCGGTGCAGGTGTACATATGCTCGGTGATAAAATGCCTGAGCTTCTCAACCTGTAGGCGCGCCTGTTCGGAATCGGGATAAACTTTCTCAGCGTTCAGTTCGGCAAAGCCTGCCATTATATCGTTCATACCGTCGTACAGTGCGTTCCAATCACTCTGCGAGTAGTTTGCCGTACGGCGCTCGCTTTCCCTGTAAGCCTCGGTACCGCCCCAGCGTTCGCGCACTTCGTCAGTGAAATAATTACTGTTTTTCATAACCTTAACCTCAATAAATCGGTCTCAAGTTTTTTATAATTGATTCATAGTTTTGCTTTTATCAAAGCAAGCAACGCGTGGCGTTGCAAATTCATAAGGGGATTGTAACCCCTTATGAATTGAGATGACGGCCGTCGCCTGTAGAGGCGGGAGCCATTATCCGATTGGTTATATTGTATTCCAAATCATAAACAATAGCAATACCATTTTACATAAAAACAGCGCTTTCTTTTTGGATAAATCAGCCGCCGATATCGCACAGCCCGATTGCTGCGAAAGTAAAAAGAGCAGAAAGTCCTGCTCTTTAGTGCTGTATGAGCAGTGGTCTCGGTACAAGGAAAACAAGGTCAGCAAGC
>CAJOFK010000056.1 GCA_905234015.1 uncultured Ruminococcus sp. | reverse complement strand
ATTTATCAAAACGTAGAAAACGGGAGTTTTTACTCGTTGCGTGAAGCTTTTCTATGATTTTGAGAGCTATTCTTTCATTTTTACTTTACAGTGCCATAAAAAATAAGGTTTCCCTCTTACGATTATTATAATTCCGTAAAAAAGCAGCGTCAAGAAAAATCTGCCCGCGGAGCAGTTTTTTCCTTATATATATGATTACTGCTCTCCGGCTTAAATATATTGACTAAATAATTCATAATATGATATAATACAGCTTAGTTTATTTAATAAAAATTGCGGGTGATTTTATGGCAAAAACAGTTCGTACACGTTACGCTCCGTCACCGACAGGCTTTATGCACGTCGGCAACCTCAGAACGGCGCTTTACGAGTATCTTATAGCGAAATCTATGGGCGGTACCTTTGTGCTCCGTATTGAGGATACCGACCGCGAGCGCTACGTTGAGGGCGCGGTTGACGTTATTTATAATACGCTTAAAACCGCGGGGATAATTCACGATGAAGGCCCCGACGTAGGCGGAGATTACGGCCCCTACGTTCAGAGCGAGAGAAGGGAGATGTACCTTCCCTACGCCGAGCAGCTTATCAGGGAAGGAAAGGCTTACCGCTGCTTCTGCTCTAAGGAAAGGCTTGAAAAGCTTGCGGAAAATTCCGAGTTCGGCGGCTACGACCGCCGCTGCCGCGATTTATCCGAGGCTGAAATCGAGGAAAATCTTAAGAACGGCGTACCTTACGTTATCCGCCAGAAAATGCCCCTCGAGGGAAAAACCACCTTTAAGGACGCGGTTTTCGGCGAGATTACCGTTGATAACAGCGAGCTTCAGGACCAGATTTTAATTAAGGCTGACGGCTACCCGACATATAACTTCGCTAACGTAATAGACGACCATACTATGGGTATTACTCACGTTGTACGCGGAAGCGAGTATTTAAGCTCAACGCCTAAGTATAATCTTCTTTACGAGGCTTTCGGCTGGGAAATCCCGACCTACGTTCATCTTCCGCTTATAATGGGTAAGAACGAGGATGGCTCCGTAAGCAAGCTCAGCAAGCGCCACGGCTCTACGGGCTTTGAGGATTTAATTAAGGACGGCTACCTCCCCGAGGCGGTTATCAACTATATCGCGCTTTTAGGCTGGTGCCCTAAGGATAATAAGGAAATCTTTACTATGAAGGAGCTTGAGGAAAGCTTCTTTATTGAGGGAATCTCAAAATCCCCCGCGGTATTCGACTACGATAAGCTCTTATGGTTTAACGCCGAGTATATCAAGGCTATGAGCGCCGGGGAGTTCGAGGCTCACGCTATGCCTTATTATAAGGAAGTTTTCGGAGACGCGGACGTTGATTACTCCAAGTTCACCGGAATACTGCAGCAGCGGCTTGAGAAGTTCACCGATATTCCCGAAAAAATCAAGTTCTTTTCTGAGCTTCCCGAATATGATAAGGAGATCTTTGTAAATAAAAAGAGTAAGACTAATCTTGAAAACGCTCCCGTAAATCTTAAGGAAGCGTACGAAAGGCTTAAGGCTCTCCCCGAATGGACAGCCGACGCGGTTCACGACTGCCTTATCAATATGGCGGTTGAAAAGGAGCTTAAAAACGGTACCGTTATGTGGCCGGTAAGAATTGCCGCCGCCGGTCAGAAGGTAACTCCCGGCGGAGCGATTGAGATACTCGATATCTTAGGCAGAGAGGAAAGCCTCAGACGTCTTGAGCTCGGACTCGCAAAATTTGATTAAAGCAGGTAGTTTTATGGAAGAAAATAAAGAAGTAATGTCAGGTAATTTTATACATACGTTTATCGACGAGGATATCGCCGAGGGCGGCGCGTATTACGGAAAAAAGGTTCATACCCGTTTTCCGCCCGAGCCGAACGGTTATCTTCATATCGGCCACGCAAAGGCGATTTTCGTTGACTTCGGCACGGCGATGAAGTATAACGGTATTTGCAACCTCCGTATGGATGATACCAACCCCACCAAGGAGGACGTTGAGTACGTTGACGCTATAAAAGAGGATATTAAATGGCTCGGCTTTGACTGGGGCGACAGGTTTTACTATGCGTCCGATTATTTTGAGCAGATGTACGGCTACGCAGCAGAGCTTATCAAAAAGGGCTTGGCGTATGTTTGCGAGCTTAACGGCGAGCAGATGCGCGAGTACCGCGGAGATTTAACAACTCCCGCAAAAAGCCCCTACCGCGACCGTCCCGTAGAGGAGAGCTTAGACCTCTTTAAGAGGATGAGAGAAGGCGAGTTTGAGGACGGCGCTATGACGCTGAGAGCTAAGATTGACTTAGCCTCCGGTAATTTCAATATGCGCGACCCGGTACTCTACCGCATAAATCATAAGCATCACCACCGCACGGGCGATAAGTGGTGCATTTATCCGATGTACGATTTCGCTCACCCGATTGAGGACGCTATCGAGGGAATAACCCACTCGCTGTGCACCTTAGAGTTTGAGGCTCACCGTCCGCTTTACGACTGGGTAGTTGATAATATTTCAATCGACAGCAAACCGCGCCAGATTGAGTTTGCGCGCCTCGGAATTAACAATACGGTTATGAGTAAGCGTAAGCTGAGAAAGCTTGTTGAGGAAAATTACGTCAGCGGCTGGGATGACCCGAGAATGCCGACTATCTGCGGACTCAGGCGCAGGGGATATACTCCTAAGTCTATCCGCAGCTTTACCGATCAGATCGGTGTGAGCAAGGTTAATTCCGTTGTTGAGTACAGCTTTTTAGAGCATTGCCTGCGCGACGACTTAAACGAGAACGCCGCGCGCGCTATGGCGGTATTAGAACCCGTTAAGCTCATTATTACGAACTATCCCGAGGGAAAAACCGAAGAGTTTGAGGTTGAAAATCATCCTCAAAACCCTGATATGGGAACCCGCACCGTGACCTTCTCGCGCGAGCTTTATATTGAGGCGTCCGACTTTATGGAGGAGCCGTTTAAGAAGTATCAGCGCCTTTATCCCGGCAACGAGGTTCGTATAAAGAGCGCGTATATCGTAAAATGTACCGGCTGTAAAAAGGACGACGACGGAAACGTAGTTGAGGTTTACGCCGAATATGACCCCGAAACCCGCGGAGGAAATACTCCCGACGGTCGTAAGGTAAGGGGAACTATTCACTGGGTTAACGCCGCCGACTGCGTGAGCGCCGAGGTAAGACTTTACGATAACCTCTTTACCGTACCGGAGCCCGAGTCGGGCGAGGGAGAGTTTACCGACTATATCAATCCCGAGTCACTCGTTGTATTGAAAGACTGTAAGCTCGAAAAATCCTTAGCAGACGCTCAGAAGACCGACCGCTTCCAGTTTATGAGGCAGGGATATTTCTGCTTGGATACAGTTGACAGCACCCCCGATAAGCTCGTATTCAACCGCAGCGTAAGTCTTAAAGACAGCTTTAAAAAAGGCAAATAATCAGTTTTTCAGCCGCCGTTTAATACGGCGGCAAATTATTTTCAAAAAAATTGCAAAAAAGTGAAACTTTTTTCCGGCTTTTTGACACTACATAGGTGAAAGGCAAAAAATCAGTAAGTTTTAAAGGAGAAATCAAAATGAATCTTATTAAAAAATCAGCAGGAATTATTTTAAGTTTAATTATCGCGCTCAGCGCCGCGGCAGTACCCACAGCGGTTTTCGCGGCAGAAAATGAGGAACTGACATTAAAGCGCTTCGGCGGCTACACCTATGAGATAAAGAAAGAAGCAGGCTGCGATTATGATGTAAAGGTATCCGATAACTCCGGCAAGTCAATCGCCGCAGAGATGCATTACAGCGACGTCTATAATTCGGTTGAAATCGCGGCTCTTAAGAAAACAGGCAGCACAAAGCCCGTTGTTGAGGTTATCAGGGAAAAAAGAGCAACAGGCGAGAAAACAACTATCGCGAGCTTTAAAGTAACTGTTAAGAATAACGGCAAGCTAAACTTCGGAACCGTTAAAATCTCTAAGGGCAAAAATAAAAAGGTTCTCGTTAAAAAGTGTAACGTAAGCTCCGAGTATTCATGGGCTAAAAGCTTAAACGGCGATGTATATACAGTAAAGGTAAAGAATAAGAAAATCGCGACCTTCCGCAATACCGACACGGATAATTGTTATAAGAACACCTATTTCAGCTTTAACGGCAAAAAGAAAGGCACAACGACAGGTACCGTTTATGTATCCGGAACTAATGTAAAGGTAGGAACAATTAAAATTAAGGTCGGAAATTATAAGGCAAAGGTTGACCCGCTTCACAGAATCTATGACGCTCAGTATAATATGCACGGTCCTGCGGACAGGTATTATATAGACGCGGACGCAAAGGATTTTATTCTTAACGCAAAATCAGGCGCAAAGTATTCGTATAAAATCGAAAACACAAAGATAGCGAAGCTCGATAACCTCGGCGGAGGTCATTACGCTGTTACAACAAAGAAAACCGGCACTACGGTAATTAAAGTTTATGAGAAGTTAAAGAATCAGAAGAAAACAAAAATCGGCGTAATGAAGCTCAGGGTTAAAAACGCGACTATGGCTCAGGTGTTTGAGTATAACGCAACCCATAGTGACGTAAGCAACGGCGAGGATATTATCGACCAGTTCGGCTTTGATATTATGAACCTCTCTCAGGGAGAATCAAGCTATGACCTCGCTAATGCGATTGATAAGCTTGTACTTAACCATAGCGTAAAGGGTACTCGCTTCTCAGCAGACGAGTATTCAATCACCTATCAAAGCACCGATACCTCCGTATTTACGGTTGACGAAAACGGTATGATTAAAGCTGTTTTATCTTACGACGAGTTTAAGGCTTCGGGCAGAGATAAGGACGAGAATATCGTTTTTGGAGTTGATATCGCGTTTAAGGTTTCTTTCTGCGACGGTTCAGTCTTTGACGGAATTTTTGAAATGGGAATTGAATAATAATATTAAGAAAGGCTCAGGAAAAATCCTGAGCCTGTTTTCTATTCAACTATAAAATCAATTCCGCGGTTGCCCGTGTATTTAAGCTTTATTGTCTTGGTTTCCTTTGAATTATCGGTATAAGTTACCTCAACCTTTATTTTTGCGTTCGATAAAGTCTTTTTCTGGATTTTCTTTTCCAGCTCGGAGTATTTTTTATAGTCCTCTTTTTCGTTAACCTTAAGGCCTTCCATTTGCTTCAGCCAATCTGCAATTTTGATGTCGCTGTGGTTGCTTTCGAGTACAAGAAAAAGATATTTATCGGGTAAAACTACCTGCTCTGTTGTGTTGGGAGTATTAGGGTTGTTGTGAGTGTAGCCGTCGCATACCCAATTTAAAAACGGTGCGTATTCTTCAAATTCCGCTCTTGTGTACTGCGAGTTGTTTAAGCTGTCCTTGTCCCTGAAGTCGGCGAGGGCTTTTTTCTTATCTATATAATCGCGTCCTTTTTCAACGGGGAAAAGGTCGAAGTATATTCCCTTTGTTTCGGATTTGATTTTATAGCTTTTAATGTTAGTTCCTTTGATAAGAAAGTTTTCAAGACAGTATTCGGCGAAATAATCGCGGCATCCGTCCTTGCGCAGGGTTTTTGAATCGTTTTCCATAAACGCTCCCGTCATCGCGCCCTCGGAATAACCGTTTGTAATTTCCGTATCTCCTCCGTTTATCGAAGCCGCGCCCGCAACTATTGTAAACGAGTTTTCAGGATGAGTATTTCCGAAGCCTATCCACGCGCCTGCCGCCAGTATAACCGCAGCTAAGGCTGCCGCTGCGGGCTTAAGCCAAACTCTCTTTTTCTTATTTTTTTCAGTTTTATTGTTTTTCATATCGTCCCGAGCCTGATACATTCGGGCGGTTAAAATGTTTTTTTGTTCATCCGACAAATTAAGGCAGTCAGCCTCGGTTTTGTATTTTTTAACATCAAATTTATCAGACATCGTAATTCTCCTCTCTTTCTAAAATTGTTTTCAGTTTTTCCCTTCCGCGTTTAAGTCTTTGCTTTACGGCTGAGGGAGATATTTTTAAGGATTTCGAGATATCCTCTATCTTCATATCCTCATAATAGTGCAGATAAATTACGGTACCGTATTTTTCGGGAAGGCTTGATACCGCCTGCCACAGCGTCAAGTCCTTAGTTTCCTGTATATATGTAAGCTCCCGGGCGGAATCAAGGCTTGCAAGCCGGTTTCTGTTCTTAACAAGGGTACGCGAGCAGTTTACCGCTACTCTGATAAGCCAGGCTTTAAGGTGTTTTTCGTCTTTAATCTTATCCTTGTTTTTGATAAGACGCACGAAAACCTCCTGACATATGTCGAACGAATCCTCCCGCGAGCGGGTTATATTGAGCGCGACTCTGTAAACAGTATCGGAATATTTGTTTACCGTGTTTTCTATAAAGTTTTCAGCGCTGAGCATTATCTTCCCTCCTTTGTAAATAATACTTTTTTCAGGGGAAAAAGGTTACATTTTTAACGATGTTGTGCAATATCACCAAGTGTTTTATTCAATGGGTATTGATTTTATTAAGTTTTTGATATATAATTATAATGGAAAATAATAAAGCGAAGGGAGGAACAGCTTTATGAAAAGATTTTTTAAAAACTTAATAAAGATAAGTGCTGTTTTGACTTCGCTTGTGATTTTACTCTCGGCGTATATAGCCCCGGCGTCCGCGGCGAGCGGTATACTAGTCCACGGCAAGCTGAATTTTGATTACGCTAACGAGATGTTCGGTTATATAAACGACTACCGCGTAAAAAACGGGCTGAGTAAGCTGAAGAGCGATTTTGATTTAGTTGAGTCGGCGATGATTAGAGCCGCCGAGTGCAGCGTAAACTGCTCCCACGTCAGACCTAACGGCAAGATGTGGAATACTGTCGTAAAGTGGGAGGAGAGCGTAGCGGAGAACTTTGCTATGGGATTCTCAAATCCGCGCGAGGCTACCGACGCTTATTACAACTCCGAAGGGCATAAAGCTAATATGCTCGGCGATTTTACCCGGGTAGGCGTAGGCGTATTTACGACGGATGCCGGAGCGAATTACTGGATACATATCTTCACCTGCGGCGAGGTTAAGGAAACCTACGTTGAAAAGGGCGTGCGCGAGGTTGCCGTTAATGTTGCCGACGACCCCGACGAAGCAACAACCTTTAATTTTTCAGACGGAGAGGAAACCCCGTTTGAAAAGGCGGCGGATTATGAAAAAGCCGCAGCTCCCGAAATCGGCTCCGTAAGCCTGTCTAAAACCGTATTTGAGTATAACGGCAGAACTCAGACTCCCGCCGTCACGGTTAAGGACGAAAACGGAAACAAGCTTATGAAAAAATACTACAGTGTAAAAAAGCCCGAAAAATCCGTAACCTACGGCGAGTATAGTATTAAGGTTGTTTCAAAGCACAGCGGAAAAACCCTTGAGGCTGAGTATAAGATTATTCCGAAGGCGACCTCGATTACCTCGGTTTCTAAGATGAAAACCTATATTCTCGTAAGATGGAACAGGGTATCGACCACAACCTCGGGCGTTAAGCTTTCCTACGGAAAGAATAAATCCTTTAAAGGAGCTAAAACAATCACCCTCCCGAACAGTAAAACCTCTAAAATGATAAAAGGTTTGAAAAAGGGCAGGTATTACTTCAGAATCCGCGCTTATAAAAAGCTCGATGCGGAAACCTATTACTCAAGCTGGAGTAAATCAAAAAGCGTGAAAACTAAAACAAAGACCGGCTTTTAAGCCGGTCTTTTAACGTGCAATTATTTATGAATTCTTTTCCTGGTCTGCGGTGACGTACTCAACTCCCGGAGTAGGAGCCTTACCGTTTTTAGCGTACATCAGCTCGCGGCAGGTAACGAGCTGATAGCCCTTTTTAATGAGCTTAGGAACGAGCCTTTTAACCGCGTCGGCAGTAGCGTCGTAAATCTCGTGCATAAGGATAATATCGCCGTCGCTTACGTTGTTAATAGTCAGGTTGTAAATCGAATCCGCGTCGCGCGAAGCCCAGTCGCGGGTATCAACCGACCAGTAGTAAATCGGCATATTAAGCTTTTTGCAGTTGGATTTTATTGAGCCGGTGGTCATTCCGCCGGGAGAACGGAACGCTGTCGGGTACTGTCCGCACGCGTCAAATATAGCCTGAGAAGCCTTGTTGATATCCGAGAAGGTGACGTTGCTTCCGTAATGCGCGTGGCTGTAGGTGTGGTTTCCGAGCTCCATACCGAGGCGTACCTTGCGCTTAAGGTTGCCGGGATGGTCGGCGGCGTTTTTACCTACCATAAAGAAGGTAGCCTTCGCGCCGTATTTTTCGAGCGTGTTGAGAATATGCTTTGACGCCTTGTTGTAGCCGGGGCCGTCGTCAAAGGTGAGGGCAACCATCGGCTTGTTGGGGTCGATTTCGTTTCTGAGGGTGAAGTTTTCCTCAATATAAACTGTGCTCGAAACGCTGAACTCGCTGTTTACATAATCGGGCTCGCGATACGCGGTTGCGCGTACTCTTAAAGAGTAGAAGCCGGATTTATCAAGACCGGATAAGGTTGCCTTCGGGGCTTTTGAGGGGTTGAAGCTTTTAGTCTCGGCCTTTTTAAAGTCCTTAGAGTTCTTTACATACTGAACCTGATACTTAACCGCGCCCGGTACCGCCTTCCACGAGAGCGTTACCTCGCTCTCCTTATCGGATTTGCACTCGGTGATAACCGGAGTTGCGGTGATTGTATACGCGTCAAGAGTTTTCTTATCGCTTTCAACGATGCTGTCGCCGTTTTTCCTGAATGACGAAACGGCAAGCGTGTAATCGGTGAGGGCTTTAAGCTTTTTAACGGTGTATTCGGAAGTTTTCTTAACCGAAGCCGCTTTTTTAAAGTCCTGATCGCCTGCGGTCTTAGTGTAGATATTGTAGCCCTCGGCGTCCTTGACCGTGCTCCACTTAAGCGAGATTGAATCCTGCGAAGCCTTTACGAATTTTACGCTTTCAACGGGGTCAATCCTCGGGGTGAATACGTTCCACAGAGTAACGCCCGCAAGTACAACGAGAAGGATAATAAGCAGAACAAGACCGTAGTGGTGCTTTTTTCTGTTCCATCTGTGGTTCTGATATCCCCGGTAGGAACCGCGCCTGCGGGATGAGGTGCTGCGCCGTCTTTGACCGGAGGACGGACTATAGCCGCCTTTTTCAACTTTTAAGTTTACATATTTTACTTCCATATTCTGTACTTCCGTTTTCTATATATATTAATCGTATAATAACCTTATTATATTCTATCAAAAAACAGAAAAAAAGCAAGAGTTATAAAAGAAAAAAATAATAAAAAGAAAACTTACCCCAGCATTACGTCAAATAACATCATCACGGCAAAGCCCGAAACTATACCCATAGTCGCGAAATACGGGTGAGCATCCTTGTTCTGCTGACATTCGGGAATTAGCTCGTGAACCGCTACGAGTATCATTGAACCCGCCGCGAACGCGAGGGCGTAGGGGAGAATAGATTTAGCGCAGACTACCGCCGCCGCGCCGATTATTCCGGCAATAGGCTCCACAAACCCCGAGGCGGAGCCGATTAAAAAGCTTTTAACCCGTGAAAAGCCCTCCCGCCTGAGCGGTAAGGATATCGCCGCTCCCTCGGGAAAGTTCTGAATACCGATACCGAGGGCTATCGTAATCGCGCCCATAAGGTTTTCGGGCGAGAAGTTGCCTCCCTGCAGGGCTCCGAACGCTACGCCGACCGCGAGCCCCTCGGGAATATTGTGCAGCGTAATAGAGAGCACAATCATAATAACGCGGTTGAGCCGTTCGTTTCTGTCGCCGTCGGAGATGTAGAGCTTTCTGCGTGAGAGAGTTACCGCCTTGTCCGAAAGCCACATAAACACCGCCCCGAAAAGAAACCCTGCCGTCGCTACAAAATACGGCGGAAGCGAAGCGTCTTTTTCGGCGAGCTCAATCGACGGCTCTAAAAGCGACCAGAAGCTCGCGGCAATCATAACTCCCGAGGCAAATCCGAGCATAAGATTTAAGAGCTTTTCGCCCAGGGATTTGAAGAACAGTACGGTTCCCGCGCCGAGGGTGTTTATCGCCCAGGTTGAAAGCGAAGCCAGAAGCGCGTAAAAAATAAGGATTTCCATTTTTAACCTCCTCTTTTATATTAGAAAGGGAGATATTTAGCGGCAACTGACAACTGCCTTGCAGAACCTATCCTCTTTATCCGAAACTTCACAGGTAACTAAACGTTCGGGGGATATCAATTATAGATAGGCGTAAATTCCCAAAGTAAATTCCACAGTAGGACAAGTGGCGGAATTTAGTATGAAAAATGGCAGAATTCAATATGAGAAAAATCGACATAAGAGTAAAAAACGGACAATCGGATAACAAAAACAACAAAAAACTGCATAGCAAACAAGCCTGAGAAAAGGATTTCCCAGACTAAATTCCGTTGCCGGTGGAATTTACTTTTTACAAAGATGAGCTAAAAGTTTTGGAGATTGAACAACCTCTTTTGGAGGAATTTCAGATATTCCGAGGCTTGTTGCGAGTTCAGGAGAATAGGTAAAGCAAAACATATCATAGGCGCTTTTACCGTTGAATTGCTTTCTCTTCACTGCGTTCACATGTGAGAAAATCAAGTTTACAGTATCCTGAGTAAAGTTGTCAAATGACTCTCCTTTTGGGACAATATTCCTGAATAAAGTATGATTGTTTTCAACGTGAGGTTTCTGCCAAGAACAGTTTGGATCACAAAAGAATACAGAGGTTTCTTTTGCTCCGCTCAAATCATTTTCAAAAGCGAATACATTACTGAACTCACCGCCGTTGTCTGTAAGCAGAACAGGAAAGATATTAGAGAAAGAATAACCGGATAAAGAGAGTGATTGCTTTAAACACTTGATTCGTTCTCCGCCTTCCGCGGCAGTTTTGCTGTCCATAAGGATTCCAAACATAAAATCGACATTAACAAACTGAAAGGTCATAATAACCTTTCCGCCGATTCTGCCGATTACAGTATCCATTTCTGAGTAAGCGCAGTTTGGGTTTTCTTCGAGAAAATGTAAAAAATCCGCATAAGTTCTGCCAACTTTTACGCCCTTAGGCACATAATCCTCTTTTTTGGATTTGCGTTGTTTGAACTTTACCGCTCTGGGTAAATCAATTTCAGAAATCTCGTAATAACCTTTTTGAATGTGGCGATATACGGTAGTTTTGGATACAGTTAAATTATTAGCTTGTATCGCGTGGTAGATGTGTTGACCGTTTTTAACAGCCTGAGATATGATTCGCTCATTCACATAAAATTCCTCTTTGCTTAGCGGGATTCCTTCACGCGAATCTTTCAATGTTGTTTCATACTCCTGCTGAGCTGTTTTGGCAGAGTATTTGCGTCTGGGAAACAAACAGTTACAATGGTTTCTCTTACTACACCCATTGCAGACAAACGGCGCCTTTAACAACTTTGGACAGGTTTTGTCGGTTTTGGTATAGTTGCTGCTGTATTCCAGCGCGTGCAACTTTACCTCTTTTGAAACAGTTGTCGGGTCTTTGCCGATTCTCGCCGCAATCGCCTTAAATGTCATTCCTTTGCATAAGCATTCTTGAATTTCGATTCGATCTTCAAGATTCATATGCTTGTTTTTCTTTTTGCTATTAATCATAGTCCGGGACCTCCTTTTCCCAGACTAAATTCTACCGCATTTTCTTTCCCATATTAAATTCCACTTCTTCCTTTTCCAAATTCCACTGTGGAATTTACTTTGGGAATTTACTTAATGTTTGACGAGGACATTTAAAATTATTGACTTTTGAGGGGGTTTGGGGTAGAATGTACTATGTATAAATTTGTGCACTTATAAGATTAAGAAAGGAGACGAGCGTATGGCGCTGATTATGGATATCGCGGTAGTGGCGTTAAGAATGCTGCTTCCGGTTTATACAGTCGTAATTGTATATCAGATTTTCGCGGCTATGAGAAGGCGCCGCCGTCCCGAAAGACCGCTCGTGCTTCTTGAGGATAATGATACCGGCGAGAAAATCCCGGTGCTGTTCTGGGAAAACTCAATCGGCAGAGCCCGCGGAAGCGATATTGCGGTTGACGACCCCGCCGTTTCACGAAATCACTGCGTTCTTTTAAGAAGAAAAGAGGGTTGGTTTATTACCGATACCGGCTCAAAAACCGGAACCTACGTTAACGGAAAACGGGTTGTAAGAAGAACCCGCGTCAATATAGACGACGAAATCTCGATAGGTAATAAGGATTACGCGTTTAAGCGCGGCGAGGAATTTGACGAGGAGTTGCAGTCCAGCTGGTTCTTCTCAAAGGTTTCGAACAAGCCCGCGATTCAGCCTTATAAGATTATGATACTTGTTTCGCTGTTTCATATTTTTATGGCGGTTGAGGCGTGCTTCTGCGACGGCGCTAAGGACTTTGACCCTGCCGTATTGTGCGGAGTACTGGTCGGAGTGGAATGGCTGTTCTTCTTTGTATCGAAGGTGATTTTGAAGCGTGTGGCGTTTGAGCTTGAGGCGCTCGGACTGTTCTTTACCGGAATCGGCGTAATGCTTCTTGCGCGTCAGGAGCTGCGTTCCTCTTACGTTCAGCTTATCGCGGCGGTTGCGGGAATGGTAGTTTTCTGTGTTCTTATTAAGTTTATCGAAAATCCCGACCGAATCGGACGCTGGCGTCTGATTATTATGATTGTCGCCGTACTGCTCTTGGGAATTAACCTCGTTTTCGGACGTGTTACTAACGGTTCCGCAAACTGGGTTCATATAGGCCCCGTTACGGTTCAGCCGTCGGAGTTTGTTAAAATCGCGTTTATTTTCGTAGGAGCTTCTACTCTCGACAGATTGCAGACTAAGCAGAACCTCCTCGAGTTCATCATCTTTTCGGCAATATGCGTCGGAGCGCTCGCGCTTATGGGCGACTTCGGTACTGCGCTTATATTCTTCGGAACGTTCCTGCTTATCTCGTTTACCCGTTCGGGCGACTTTAAAACCGTTATCCTTGCGCTTACCGGCGCCGGGCTCGGCGGATTTATCGTGCTTAATTTAAAACCGTATGTGCTCAGGCGATTCCAGGGCTGGCGCCATGTATGGCAGTATACTCAGGATTCGCGCGGCTATCAGCAGGCGCGTACGCTTACCTATATCGCTTCGGGCGGACTGTTCGGCGTAGGAATCGGAAACGGCGTTTTAAAATACGTCGCCGCGTCCGAGTCGGACCTGGTATTCGGCCTTATGAGCGAGGAGATGGGCTTTATCTCCGCGGTGACTATCGCCGTAGCTATTGCAACGCTGTTTATTTACGCGCGCTCGGTTACGACAAGAAGCCGAAGCACCTTTTACTCAATATCCGCGTGCTGTGCGGCGGGACTTTTCGTTATTCAGATGTCGCTTAACGTATTCGGCGCTACAGACATCCTTCCTCTTACCGGCGTTACCTTCCCGTTTATTTCCGCGGGCGGAACGAGTATAATCTCGTGCTGGGGACTGCTGGCGTTTATTAAGGCGGCGGACGAAAGAACATACTCAAAATAATCCCGAAATCATCATAAAAATCATCATATAAAACGAAAGGAGGTTGCTTTATGAAACGGATATTAAAGCGCTCGTGGCTTATCTTTATAGTCGCTATAGCGTTTTTATGCGGAATGTGTTTTCTTGTAATCGAAACGGTACTTAACGCTTCCGAGTGGGTTGATATGCCTTATAACGGCCATATTTCAGGCTCGGGCGGTCTTATTCAGGCGGGTAAAATTACCGACAGAAACGGCTCGGTGCTTGCCGAAAGCGTTAACGGAAAACGTTCTTATCATTCCGACGCCGCGGTAAGAAAAGCTCTCCTCCACGTTGTGGGCGACGACTCGCTCAATATATCAACGGCGATTCAAAGCCGTTTCCGTTCCGAGCTGACGGGCTACAGCTTTATCTGGGGACTTAATATGCCTCAGAGCTTCCGCCACGGTCACGATATGGAGCTGACGGTTGACGCTGCGACCTGTAAGGCGGCGTACAATCAGCTGAAAAACTACGACAGCGGAGCCTGCGTGGTATATAATTACAATACGGGCGAGGTTTTATGCGATGTCAGCATAAAGACCTACGACCCCAACAGTCCCCCGAAAATCACTAAAAACAACGAAGATGAATACGAGGGAGTTTATCTCGATAACTCTCTCTCGTCAACATATACGCCCGGTTCAATATTTAAGATAGTAACCGCTGCCGCGGCTATCGAAAATATCCCCGATATATGGGAAAGAACCTGGTATTGCAGCGGTAAGGAGGAAATCGGCGGAGGCGATATCACCTGCGTTAATTCCCACGGCACCGTTAATTTAAAGCAGGCGTTCGGTCATTCCTGTAACGTTGTTTTCGCGGAGCTCGCGGTTGAGCTCGGAGCGGATAAAATGAACGAAACCGCTAAGAGGATGGGTATCAACGCGAACTTCAAGGTCAGCGGAATTGATACTAAAAAAGGTCATTACGACGTTTCTAAAGCAAATAAGAATCAGCTTGCGTGGTCGGGAGTCGGCCAGTTTGACGACGCAGTCAACCCGATGCAGATGGCGGTGATGTGCGGAGCAATCGCTAAGGGAGGCACTCCCGTAATGCCGTATATCATAAGCGGAAACTCCGGCTCGATTCTCGCCGATATAGGGCTTTCAAAAACCGGCACAAACGGCAAGACGCTTATGTCCTCGTCAACGGCTGAAAAGCTCGGGGAGCTTATGAGATACGCCGTTATAAACGATTACGGCGAGTCAATGTTCGGCGGACTTCATATGTGCGCTAAAACCGGTACCGGCGAAACGCTTACCGGCTCCGGCAGCGATAAGAACGACGGCTGGATGATAGGCTACTGTAAGGACAGCGAATATCCGCTCGCGTTCGCGTGCATAGTACGCGGAAGCAGCCGCTACGGCTACGCTACAGCCGGTCAGGTCGCTAAAGCAGCGGTAACTCAGGCGGCAAAATGCCTTAAATAAAGATATAACTTCAATTTTTAACATATACGGAAAGGATAATGAAATTTATGAATCCATTAAAGCTATTATTCGGAAACTACTCTAAAAGAGAAATTAAGCGCGTTATGCCGCTTGCCGAGAAGGTTCTCTCCTTAGAGGATACCTACGCCGCTATGAGCGACGCCGAGCTGAAAAAACAGACGGTTCTTTTTAAGGAACGCCTTAACAACGGCGAAACTACCGACGATATTCTCCCCGAGGCGTTTGCGGTATGCCGTGAGGCTTCAACCCGTGTGCTCGGAATGAAGCACTTCCCCGTACAGGTAATCGGCGGAATTATTCTTCATCAGGGACGTATCGCCGAGATGAAAACAGGTGAAGGTAAAACACTCGTGGCTACCCTGCCTGCTTACCTCAACGGACTTACCGGCGAGGGAGTTCATATCGTTACCGTAAACGACTACCTCGCGCGACGCGACTCCGAGTGGATGGGAAAGCTCTACCGCTTCTTAGGACTTACGGTAGGACTTATCGTTCACGACCTCGATAACGACGAGCGTAAGGAAGCTTATGACGCCGATATCACCTACGGTACAAATAACGAGCTCGGCTTCGACTACCTGAGAGATAATATGGTAGTATATAAGGAAAACAAGGTTCAGCGCGGCCACGCCTTCGCTATCGTCGACGAGGTCGACTCAATCCTTATCGATGAAGCGCGTACTCCGCTTATTATCAGCGGTCAGGGCGATAAATCAACCGAGATGTATACTCAGGCTAACCGCTTCGCGAAAACCCTCACGGTTAAGCGCTTTACCGAGCTTAACGCTAAAGAGGATATGGAGGAGTATTACGCCGAGCAGGGTATCGACTACGTTGTTGACGAAAAAGCTAAATCCGCAACCTTAACTCAAAGCGGCGTCAAGAAAGCGGAGGAGTTCTTCCATATTGAAAACTTAACCGACCCCGATAACCTCACTATCCAGCATCATATTAACCAGGCTATCAAGGCTAACGGTATTATGAAGCGCGACGTTGATTACGTTATTAAGGACGGCGAGATTATTATCGTCGACGAGTTTACCGGACGTCTTATGTACGGCAGACGCTATAACGAGGGACTTCATCAGGCTATCGAGGCTAAGGAAGGCGTTAAGGTTCAGAACGAGAGTAAAACCCTCGCGACTATCACCTTCCAGAACTACTTCCGTCTTTATAAAAAGCTCTCCGGTATGACCGGTACGGCTATGACCGAGCAGAACGAGTTCCAGGAAATCTACAAGCTCGACGTTGTGGAAATCCCGACCAATAAACCTCTCGCGAGAGTAGACCTGCCCGATTCCGTATTCCAGACCGAAATGGGTAAGTTTAACGCAGTTATCGACCAGATTGTTGAGGCTCACAGCATCGGCCAGCCGGTACTTGTAGGTACAATTTCAATTGAAAAATCCGAGCTTCTTTCAAAAATGCTCAAGAAGCGCGGAATTAAGCATAACGTATTAAACGCTAAACAGCATGAAAAGGAAGCAGAGATTATTGCTCAGGCGGGTAAGCTCGGAGCCGTTACAATCGCCACCAATATGGCAGGACGAGGCACCGATATTATCCTCGGCGGTAACGCCGAATATCTCGCGAAGGCTTCAATGCGCAAGCAGGGTATCGAGGATGAGCTTATCGCGGAGGCTACCGGCTTTGCCGAGACCGACGACGAGGAAATCCTTGAAGCAAGAAAGATTTTCTCCGAGCTTAACCGCAAGTACGGCGAGGAGATTAAAGAGGAAGCCGATAAGGTAAGAGAAGCCGGCGGACTGTTTATTATCGGTACAGAGCGTCACGAGTCGCGCCGTATTGATAACCAGCTTCGAGGCCGTGCGGGACGTCAGGGCGACCCCGGTACAAGCCGTTTCTTCCTTTCTACCGAGGACGATTTAATGCGTCTGTTCGGCGGCGACCGAATGAAGGCTATGCTCTCGAGAATGAATGTTGACGAGGATATGCCTATCGAAAATAAAATGCTCACTAATATTATCGAGAGCTCTCAGGAGAAGGTCGAGCTCCGCAACTTCGGAATCCGTAAAGACGTACTCCAGTACGACGACGTTCTCAATAAACAGCGTGAGATTATTTATACTCAGCGCGACCAGGTTCTCGACGGCGAGAATATCCACGATTCAATCATCAGGATGATTGACGAGCACGTTGACGCTACGGTTAAGCACTTCCTGCCTGCCGAAATCCGCGACAACTGGAATATTCATTCTCTCGTTGATACCTATTACGACTGGGCTATTACCGACCGCGATAAATATAGATTCTCCGTTGAGGACTTGGAGAATATCGAGCCAGAGGAAATCCGCGATATGATTATCGAGGACGCAAAAGAGCTCTACAGCGAAAACGAAAAGCTCCTCCCCGAGGAAACCGTCCGCGAGATGGAGCGTGTATATCTGCTCAGAAGCGTTGATACGCACTGGATGGATCATATTGATAATATGGAACAGCTTAAAGCCGGAATCCACCTGCGCTCCTACGGTCAGCACGACCCGGTAGTTGAGTATCGTCTGGAGGGCTTTGATATGTTCGACGAGATGATTGCTTCTATTCACGAGGATACAATCAAGCTTATGCTTACTCAGCCTAAGCGTATCTATGAGCAGCAGAAGCGCCGCGAGGCTATCGCAGCGGCTAAGCGTCTTGCGGCTCAGAAGGCGGCTAACGCTCGTCTCGGCACCGATTCCGACGAGGACGGCTCCGCCGCGGATAACGACGTAGTTAAAAACGCCCTTAAGCGTAAGCAGGTTGCCGAGCCTACCGCCACCTCAGGCGACGGTACCGATACCGCGAATAAGACTATCCGTAAGGGTAAGAAAATCGGACGCAACGACCCCTGCCCCTGCGGAAGCGGTAAGAAGTACAAGAAGTGCTGCGGACGCAACGAATAATAACTGAAAGGATTATAACTTATGAAAAGATTTTTAGTATCGGCTGTAGCCGTAATTATTATCGCGATGTCGTTCGCTTCCTGCTACGACCCGCTGAGCGCGACTAATCAGAAAAACTCAACCCCCGACGCGACTACCGCGAGCGAGGCTAAGAACACTAAATCAAAGAAGTTAAACGTTAAGGATTATGATAAAACCCTCGCCGGACTGCGCGATTATATGATTGACGGCGGATTTATCACAATCGCCGAAAAAAACTCTAATGTCACTAAAATGAAAGCTGAGCTTATCGGCGCGGCTAAGGGCTATAAGTATACTATGGGCAACGTCCGTATCGAGCTTTACGCCTTCAGCAAGAAAGGAAAAAACAAAACCCGCGACAGCATTATCGAGAGCGTAAAGAAAAACGGAACCTACGAGCTCTACAGCCAGACTATTCCGGCTTATTTATCGACTGATGAAAACTTCCTTATGGTTTACGCCGACTCCGATATTCACGAGGGCGATACAACTTCCGACCAGTATAAGAATATGCAGAAAGCGGTTAAGGCGTTTGAAAAGTTTTAAATTATAACAGCTATATAAAAAATCCCTGTCCGATTCGGGCAGGGATTTTTTGCTTTATAGGAGTTTCCGTTATTGCAATTATCAGAAAACCTATAAAAGGTTTATTAATAACGAAGAGTTACAGAGCAGTTCCTATAAAGCAAAAACCAATTTGTATTGTCCGCTCAGTTGCGCCCTGCGTGCGCATGTAGCGTTGCGACCGCCGCCTGTGGCGGATGAAGGGAGCAAAAGTGCTCGCCAAAATAAGGAGTATCGCGAGTCCGTTCTTAGGACGAGAGAGACGACTTTATTTTGACGCGGACCGGATGACTGAAAAAGCGCACGCACAGGGTGCGCACGCTTTCTTGCTTTATAGGAAACTGCTCGAAAAAAGCAGATAAAAAAACAAACGCCTACGAAAAGCAGGCGCAAGGGAAAAGACGCAGGAAGTTAAAAAATAAAGAAAC
>CAJOFK010000055.1 GCA_905234015.1 uncultured Ruminococcus sp. | reverse complement strand
CTTAATTTATCAAAACGTAGAAAACGGGAGTTTTTACTCGTTGCGTGAAGCTTTTCTATGATTTTGAGAGCTATTCTTTCATTTTTACTTTACAGTGCCTCATATAATGTAATTTTAACTTTAGTTTAGTAAAAAGTCAAGATACAGTCTGTTTAATCCGTATTTAATAAAAAATGAAAAAAACTATTGCACCTGATGAAAGAATTTGATATAATAAACTTTAATATTTAGGTAATTTTAAAAAAGGGGATGACGAAATGTTGAACATTAACTTTGACGACAAATTCGGAAAACAGGGTATAACCTTTGACGACGTTCTTCTTATTCCCGGGGAGTCAAACGTTGAGCCCAGAAACGTAAGCGTCGAAACCGACCTTACTAAGAAAATCCACCTTAACACTCCGCTTATGACCGCTGCTATGGATACCGTTACGGAAACGGCTATGGCTATCGCGATTGCGCGTGAGGGCGGTATCGGTATCATTCATAAGAATATGAGTATCGAGAAGCAGGCGGATATGGTTGACCGCGTAAAGCGAAGTGAAAACGGAGTAATCGCAAACCCGTTCTTCTTAACTCCCGACAGCACCGTAGGCGACGCGGACGAGCTTATGGCGAAGTATAAAATAAGCGGTGTGCCGATTTGCGAAAACGGAAAGCTCGTAGGAATTATAACTAACCGTGATATGCGTTTTATGAAGCCCGAGGTTTTCGCAACGAAAATCAGCGAGGTTATGACTAAGGAGGAGCTTGTTACCGCTCCCGTAGGAACTACTATGGAGCAGGCGCAGGAAATTCTCCGTCAGCATAGAATCGAAAAGCTTCCGATTACCGACGCAAACGGCGTTCTTAAAGGACTTATTACCATTAAGGATATAGAAAAATCGGTTCAGTATCCGAACTCCGCCCGTGATGAAAAGGGAAGACTTCTCTGCGGCGCGGCTATCGGCGGAACCGCAGATGTACTCGACAGAGTAGCGGCGCTTGTTGAGGCGGGAGTAGACGTATGCTGTCTTGACTCGGCTCACGGCCATAATATTAATATTATTAATTCCGTTAAAAAGGTTAAGAAGGCTTACCCCGAGCTCCAGCTTATCGCCGGTAATATCGCGACTGCCGAGGCTGCCGAGGCGCTTATCGACGCCGGAGCCGACGCGGTTAAGGTAGGTATAGGCCCCGGTTCAATCTGTACTACAAGAATTGTAGCAGGTATCGGCGTGCCTCAGATTACGGCGATTTACGACGCGGCATGCGCGGCTTCAAAATACGGAATACCCGTTATCGCCGACGGCGGTATTAAGTACAGCGGAGATATCGTTAAGGCTCTCGCCGCAGGCGGAAGCGTTTGTATGGTAGGCTCTCTCGTAGCAGGCTGTGAGGAAAGCCCGGGCGAGAACGAAATCTTCCAGGGACGCCAGTTTAAAACCTACCGCGGAATGGGCTCGCTCGGAGCTATGGGTCAGGGCAGCTCGGACCGTTACTTCCAGGCGGCTAACAAGAAGTTTGTTCCCGAGGGAGTTGAGGGACGAGTACCTTATAAGGGAATGCTCTCCGATACGGTTTATCAGATGATGGGCGGACTAAGAGCAGGTATGGGTTATACCGGCTGCGCGACTATTGAGGAGCTGCACAAAAAGGCTAAATTCGTTCAGATTTCAGCCTCGAGCTTACGCGAAAGCCATCCCCACGATATTCAGATTACAAAAGAATCCCCGAACTATTCGTACAATATATGATGGTTCTAAGGTTGATATTTTAAAAATGTCGGCGCCGGAAACGGTGCCGATGTTTTTCTTTATGTAAGAAACTGTTCGTTTCTTAATAAAGAAAGCAGAAAGCGGTACGTGATAAGCGGTAAGTTAATCCCGCCGTTAATGAATATTTCTGATAAAAAACTCTTCCGAAGGCGGCATAGGCTCCCGGGGCTCCAATAACGAAAGACAAAAACGGAAAACCCCGCCGTTGATGAGCGTTTCCGATAAATGAAACTCTTCCGAAGGCGGTATCGGCTCCCGGGGCTCCCGGGTTACAAAACCGTTTTTTATATTTACAGTATATTTACATATCTTTTTTCTTTTTGCGGATTATACTATAATTATTATGGATAAAAAGGGTTTCCTAAAAAGGAGGAAAATTATGAACAAGCATACCGTTTTTGTCGCGGGAAAAAGATTTGTACTTTTAAGCGACGATAAAGAGTCTTACGTAAAGAGGCTTGCCGATGAAGTCAGCGCAACGATTACGAAAATAATTTCGGAAAATCCGACGCTCGACCGCCGCAGCGCCGCGCTTCTCTGCGCGCTCGATTACGCGGACGATATGGAAAAGGAAAAGCTGAGGTGCAAGAGCCTTTCGGATAAGGCTCAGCCGTTTATCACTCAGGCGGATAAGCAGGCTAAACAAATCCGCGAGCTTACCGCTATCCTCGAAAAAAAGGATGAGGAGATAAAAAGCCTTAAAGAGGAAAACGAAAAGTTGAAAAACGAGCTTGAAAATAAAGCGCGGAATTCCGAAGCAGAGGAAAAAGAAACTCCCGCCGAGGAAGCTGCCGCAGACGAGCCTGCCGAAGCGCCGGCGGAAGCTTTAGAAGCAGAAAAGCAGGAAGCTCCGATTCAGCCGAAGCCCGAAAAGCCTATGGGCAGAAAGAAGAAAAAGAAGAATAAGGGCTATAAGCCAATGAGGCAGTTCTCGCTCTTTGAAGATGAAAAGAATTGAGATTCTCGCACCCTGCGGAGGATTTGAGTCCGTAGTAGCCGCCGTAAGAAGCGGAGCGGACGCCGTTTATCTCGGAGCGAAGGAGCTCTCGGCGCGCGCCGGAGCGGAAAATTTCAGCTTTGAGGAAATAGAAGAAGCGGTAAAATACTGCCATATAAGAGGCGTTTTGGTTTACCTTACGGTGAATACAGTTGTGTTTGACAGCGAGCTTGAAAAAGCCGCCGCGCTTATCACCGCAGCCGCTAAAGCCGGAGTTGACGCGCTTATTATTCAGAATTTAGGACTTGCGTCACTCGCGAAGAAAATCGCTCCCGAGCTGCCGCTGCACGCCTCAACCCAGCTCAGTATTCATTCTCCAGGCGGCGCAAAGCTTTTGTGGGAAGCAGGCTTTAAGCGTGTTGTGCTGGCGCGCGAGCTAAGCCGCGAGGAGATAAAGGAGATAGCCGAAAGCTGTCCGATAGAGATTGAGGTGTTTGTCCACGGAGCGCTGTGTATGAGCGTTTCGGGACAATGCTGGTTTTCCGCGGTAATCGGCTCGCGAAGCGGAAACCGCGGACGCTGCGCTCAGACCTGCCGCCTGCCGTTTAATATCGGAAAAAGCAAGTACGCCCTGAGCCTGAAGGATAACAGCATTATCGAATATATCCGTGAGCTTGAGAGTATCGGCGTTACTTCGGCAAAAATCGAAGGCAGGCTTAAGCGCCCGGAGTATGTTTCCTGCGCTGTGAGAGCCTGCGTTCAGTCGCGCGATAACGGATTCGTTGATGAAAAAACGAAAGCTCAGCTTGAAGACGTTTTTTCGCGCACCGGATTTACCGACGGTTATTATACCTCAAAGCGCGGTTATGAGATGTTCGGTTACCGCCGTAAGGACGACGTTATTTCGGCGACCGATAAGCTTTTGAACGAAATCAGAAACAGCTATAAGGACGAGTTAAAAAGAGTTGATATAAAAGCGGAGTTTTCCGCCGCAGCGGGAAAATGCGCGGAGCTTACCGTGTCAGACGGAGAATTAACCGTTTCCTTAAAGAGCGAAAAGATGTGCGAAAAGGCGGAGAGGGTTCCGCTTGACGAGGAAAGAGCGCGCCGCCAGCTTGTTAAAACCGGCGCAACTCCCTATAATATTTCAGAACTTAAAATCACTTTAGACGGCGAGGCGGCTATGCCGGCGTCCGAGATTAACCGTTTAAGGCGCGAGGCGCTCGACAGCTTAAGCGAAAAACGCGCGAAAAAACGATTGTATACAATAAACAAAATAGAATTACCCGAAACAGGGAGCCATACCGCCCGAAAAAAGCTCAGGTACGCCCGCTTTAATTCAACAAAAATCGGTGAGGGCTTTAAAGAGCTTGATTTGTGCTTTATACCGGTTACGAGTGAGCTAAGCGAGGTAAAAAGGCTTATAAGCGAGGGCTTTAATATCGGCGCGGAAATCCCGCGGGCGCTGTTTTCGAGAGAAGAAAAGCTTAAAAAACAGCTTGCCGAACTGAAAAAAGCGGGAATAACGGACGCGCTGTGCAATAACCTCGGCGCGGTTTATCTCGCGCGGGAGCTCGGGCTTAAAATCCACGGCGGCTTCGGGCTGAACTTTACTAATACTTTAGACCTTAAACGGGCTGAAAAGATGAACTTTGAGGACGTTGAGCTGAGTATGGAGCTTACTCTTAAGGCGGCTGACAAACTCGGCGCAGATATCCCGAGAGGGCTTATGAGCTTCGGCTATATCCCCGTAATGCTAACCCGAAACTGCCCGAACAAGAGCGCGAAAATCAAATGCTCCGACTGTAAGGGCAGGGGAAAAATGCAGGACAGATTAGGCAAATCCTTCATTTTCTACTGTGACAATTACGCTACAGAGATACTTAACACCGTTTTGCTCGAAGCAATAAACGAGGTTGAAGGTTCAAAAAACCTTGAGCTCTCATTTTACAGGTTTTCTGTGGAAAACTCTGTGGAAAACGTGGAAAAGTTACCCGATTTTATCAGTCAGAGCCTAAATTCTTCTCAAAAGACGAGCGGATTGTTGAAAAGGGGAGTATTATAATTAATATTCCGGGGCGGAAAAATTATAATTTCTTTCGCGGAAATTAGCTTTATTTCATAATAGAATAATAAAAAATGCATAAATATAAGAATATTTAATATTTGCAGGATTTTAATGATTTTGCAAGTTTCGGAGTTGAAAGGTATGATTTTGAAAATTAAAAAGGTTCGTGAAAACGCAATACTGCCGACCCGCGCAACCGGGGGCTCCGCCGGAGCGGATTTATACGCGTGTCTTGAAAAAAGCGTTACCATTAACCCCGGAGAGCTTAAGCTTATCCCGACGGGTATCGCAATCGCCCTGCCCGACAGCTCCTGCGCGGCGTTTCTATACGCGCGCTCGGGACTCGGCGTAAAGCACGGAATCTGCCTGTCAAACGGAGTAGGCGTTATCGACTCCGACTACAGGGGAGAGATTTGCGCGGGACTTTGCAACGTGAGCAATAAGCCCTATACGATCGAGCCGGGCGAAAGAATCGCGCAGATGGTCATTTCTCCGGTGATAATTCCCGAGTTTTCAGAGGTTTCTGAGCTCGATAAAACAGCGCGCGGTGAGGGCGGATTCGGCTCAACAGGCAAAAAATGACAAATTAAGGTTGATTTACGCCTTAGAATGGGCTATAATAAGTGGGATACAGACTAAACCTTTAAATCCGAAAGGAGTATAATATATGTTTTCATTTTCAAAGGATATAGGAATTGACTTAGGAACCGCTAATACATTAGTATGTATGAAGGGTAAGGGTATCGTAATGCGCGAGCCCTCTGTTGTAGCGGTCGATATCAGAAACGATACAGTTCTCGCGGTAGGCCAGCAGGCAAGGGATATGATAGGAAGAACCCCGGGTTCAATCGTAGCGGTTCGTCCGCTTAAGGACGGCGTTATCGCCGACTTCGATATTACCGCGACTATGCTTAAGCATTTTATCAGAAAAGCGGCTAAGCCTTCGCTGTTCAGCAAGCCGAGAATTGTTATTTGTATGCCGACAGGCGTAACCGAGGTTGAAAGACGCGCGGTTGAGAACGCGGCGGTTCAGGCGAGCGGAAGCAAGAACATAATGCTTATCGAGGAGCCTATGGCGGCGGCTATCGGCGCGGGACTTCCCGTTGACGAGCCGACCGGTTCAATGGTAGTAGATATCGGCGGCGGCACCTCGGAGGTAGCGGTAATCTCGCTCGGAGATATCGTAACAGCCTGCTCGGTAAGAGTTGCCGGCGATAAGTTCGACGAGGCTATCGTCACATATATTAAAAAGACCTACAACCTTTTAATCGGCGACAGAACCGCCGAGGAAATTAAAATAGCAATCGGTTCGGCGTATCCGTATTCCGACGAAAAGGATATGCTTATTAAGGGAAGAAGCCTTGAAACAGGTCTCCCGAAGGATATTACGATTACAGCCGAGGAAATCCGCGACGCGTTAGCCGACCCGCTTGCGGTAATTATCGACGCGATTAAAACTACTCTCGAGAAAACTCCCCCCGAGCTTTCCGCCGATATTATAGACCACGGAATTATGCTCACCGGCGGCGGAGCGCTTCTCAGAGGTCTTGACAGACTTGTTATGAAGGAGACGGGTATGCCCGTACATGTAGCGGACAGGCCGCTCGACTGCGTTGTCGAGGGAACCGGAAAACGCCTCGGCGGAGCAAAAGCCGAGTACAAGCATAACCGCGAATAAAGGGGTTAAATATCGTAAGGAAAGGCTGGCTTAAATTTAGGTCAGCCTTATTGCAATTCGTATAAAGCTTGATAATTAACTAATCGTATTATTAAATACAGAAACTGCACAACCTGACGAGGAGAAAAAACAATGGAGTTTTTCAGTAATAAAAAAGTGAAAATTGTTACGGTGACTATAGTCGTCGCCGTTATACTGATGATATTCGGCGCGGCGGGAACTCCGATTCTTTCGTCGGGGGTGAATTTCCTTACTAAAGGACTTTTTCAGGTAAGCGCCTCCGCGGCGGCTGAAGGCGAAAAAAACTACGACGAGCTTAAAGAGGAAAACAATCAGCTTAAAAAGGAAGCCGCGGATTTGCGTACTCAGCTTATTGATTATTACGATTTAAAGGATGAGAACGCGCGGCTTTGGAAATACTATAAGATAAAAAGGGAAAACCCGAGCTACGAGATTATGCCCGCTTCCGTAATAAACCGCGACAGCAGTCAGGATTTTTACTCGTTCTCGATAGACGCCGGAACCTCAAGCGGCGTTCATAAGGACGACCCGGTAATTACGGAAAACGGACTTGTGGGCTTTATCAGCTCCGTAAACGCCGTAACGAGCAAGGTCACTACAATTCTTTCCCCGGACTTACAGGCGGGCGCAGTCGATAAACGCACTAAGGACAGCGGAGTAGTCGCCGGAAGCGCGCTTTACGCCGACGAGAATAGAACGACGCTTACTAAAATCGACGCCAACGCAAAAATTAAAAAGGACGATATTATAACGACCTCGGGTATCGGCGGAATCTACCCCGAAAACCTGATTGTCGGTAAGGTAAGCGAGATCAACTACGATAAATATGACGCGACAAAATACGCCGTAGTAACCCCTTATGAGAATATAAAAAAGGTTACCGACGTAGTCGTGCTGACCGATTTCAAGAACAAGGGTGAAATTAAGCGAAGCTCCGATAAGGAGGATAATTAATGGACAAAAAATTTACGATAGTCCGTTATTTCGCGTATGGTCTTGAAATACTGCTGCTGTTTATTTTGCAGTCAACTCCGAATTTACTGCCCGAGGTATTCGGCGGAAAACCTCTTCTGCTGATACCGGCGGCGCTGACGATAGCTTATTTTGAGCCCGAGATACCCGCGATGTTCTACGGAATAGCCTGCGGAGCTCTGCTCGATTTCGGCTACGGCGATAATATCGGTTACTATACGATAATGCTCGGAATTATCTGCTTTGTTTTAGGCTGGATATTCCGCGACTATATGGTGGTAAGCTTCTTAAACGCTACGGCGTTTTCGGCGATAATAACCGCGGGGCTTATCTGTCTTTACTTTCTGTTCTTCTATATTTTTGCGGGTAAGGACGAGCCGGGAATTTATTTTTTAAGCCATTATGTATCGAGAGCGGTTTATACGTTCTTATGCGGAGTAATTCTGTATTTTATCAATAAGGGACTTTTCAGAGCGCTGCTGGACTATTGAGTTTTAGTGACCGGTGGCTAGTGGCTAGCAGTTTGTCATTTTGAGTGGAGCGGCGCTGTCTGCGAGGCTCCCCGGGGAGGTGAGAATTATGATACAGGTAGACGATAAGGAAAAACAGGAAAACGAAAAACGGTTTATTCAGAAACGCGTTATTATATGTATAATCATTACGCTGGTAATCTTCTGCGGCTTTATTACGAAGCTGTTTTTCTGGCAGATTGTCGAGGGAAAAAACTACGCGAAGCAGGCGGAAACCTCAACAGCCTATACCGTTAAGACCGACGCAACCCGAGGAGAAATCCTCGACAGAAACGGCGTAGGCTTAGCGGTCAACCGCACCGGCTACCGCATAGTTCTCGACAAGCTCTATATAGACGCAAATAAGCTTGACCATACGATTTTATCGCTTATCAAGCTGATGAATACCCGCGGCGAAAAATGGATTGATAACCTGCCGATAAGAATCAGCCGTAGCGGAACCTTTAAGTTTAAAAAGAGTAAGAAGGACGAGATAAAAATTCTTAAGTCAAAGGATTTCCTCGACCTTAAGCCCTCGGATAACGCCGAAACGGCGGCAAAGCTGCTCATTAAGCGGTATGATATTGATATAAAAAAGATAAAAACGAAGAAGAGCCTTAAAAACCTCCTCTCCGTTCATTATAATATGGAGCGCACCTGGTACTCTAATACCAACCCCTATATTTTTGCCGAGGGAATAAGCTCCGATATGCTCGCTATCGTAAGCGAAAATATGCAGAGCGTAAGCGGCGTTGAGATTCAGACCTATCTTACCCGTCATAATCCCGAGGGAAAGCTCGCGCCCCATATCCTCGGAGCGCTCGGAAGCATTACGAAAGAGGAGTACGATAAGAAGCAGCAAGAGGGAAAAACCTACGGCTTAAACGACAGTATCGGTAAATTCGGGCTTGAGCTGGCGTTCGAGGACAAGCTCAAGGGCGTCGGGGGAGAGAGAATCGTTCAGAAAAACTCCGACGGTAACGTTACTAAGGTTGTCGAGTCGGTTAACGCAAAGCCCGGAAATACTCTCGTGCTGACTTTAGACAGCAACCTTCAGAAAACCGCCAATAAATCGCTTGAAAAGCAGGTAGAGGCGGCGAGACAGTTCGGCGAAACGGAGAGCGCCTATAAGGGCGAAGGCCAGGGCGAGGACTGCCGTACCGGAGCTGTTGTTATGCTCGACGTTAAGGACTTTTCCGTACTTGCAGCGGCGAGCTACCCGACCTTTAATCTTAATAAATACTCAAAGTACGGCGACTATTACGTTAAGCTCGTCACCGATAAGAACGCCCCGATTTACAACCGCGCGTTTGTCGGCTCATTCGCGCCGGGTTCGGTATTCAAGCCCTGCGTAGCGGCGGCTGCGCTTCAGGAGCATATTATCGGCGAGGGAACGTTTATCGAATGTACTAAGATTTATAATTACTATCCCTCTAATCCCGTAGCCTGTATGGGACACCACGGCTCAATCAGCCTGAGAACCGCAATTACAAAGAGCTGTAACTACTACTTTGCGGAAACAGGACGCAGGCTCGGAATTGATACGATGTATCTCTACGCCGAAAAATTCGGACTCGGCGAAAAAACCGGAGTCGAAATCGACGAGAGCAACGGCTTCTTAGCAGGCCGCGACAGCAGAACGTGGCAGGAGGGTAATACCGTTCAGGCGGCGATAGGCCAGTCGGACAACGCCTTTACTCCCGCGCAGCTTGCGACTTATGTCGCGACGATTGCGAACAACGGCACCCGCCTTAAAACTCACCTTATTAAGGAAATCAAAAACTATAAGCGCGATAAAACGCTGTATAAGTACAACCGCAAAAAGCCCGAGGTTGAGGATACCTGCGGAGTGTCGAAGTATAACCTTTCGATAGTTCAGAGCGCTATGAGAAACGTTGCCGCCGACCCGGGCGGAACGGCATACTCGGTGTTCGGAAATTATAAGGTGCCGGTTGCGGCTAAGACGGGTACCGCCGAGAACGCGGGATCTGACCATACCGTATTTATCTGCTACGCGCCTTACGATAAGCCGAAGGTCGCTATAGCCGTAGTTCTCGAGCACGGCGCCCACGGTAAGTACAGTATGAACGTAGCGAAAGACCTACTGGACGAGTATTTCGGCGAGAAAGATAAAGATAAAGGAAAAAAGAAAAAATCATAAACTAACGCCGGTGAGGAATTTATCCCCGCCGGCGATTTTTTACTTTATAAGAAACTGCGTTCCTTATAAAGTAAAAAACATTTTATATTACCCGCTTAGTTGCGCCCTGCGTGCGCACAAGCGATGGCTGAAGAAAACGCACGCACTTTGGTGCGCACGCTTTCTTGCTTTATAAGAAACTGCGTTCCT
>CAJOFK010000054.1 GCA_905234015.1 uncultured Ruminococcus sp. | reverse complement strand
ATGAAGGGAGCAAAAGCGCTCGCCAAAATAAGGAGTATCGCGAGTCCGTTCTTAGGACGAGAGAGACGACTTTATTTTGACGCGGACCGGATGGCTGAAAAAAGCGCCCGCACCCTGGTGCGCACGCTTTTTTGTGTGTTTTATCTTTTGCTTTTTCCTCCGAGCTTTTCGTAATATGCGTCCTTATCCTTATACATAGCTTCGTCGGCTCGGTAAGCAACAAATTTATACTCGTTGTCGCTGTTTTCCTGATAAACGGCGTAGCCCTTCGATACTGAAATCGTGAAATGGTATGACTTTGCTTTCTTGTTTAACTTATTAAGCTCGTTGTCAAACTGCTCAAACAGCTTATCCATTTCTACAGCTGAGTCGGTAGGCATGATTGCGATAAATTCATCTCCTCCGACGCGGTAAACATTATCCTTACCGAATACATTGCTTATAACCTTTGCCGTATCAACAAGCGCTATATCTCCGCAGTAGTGACCGTAGTTATCGTTTATTTCCTTAAGGCCGTTTAGGTCGAACGCGGCTACGCTGAACTTAGTCGTTCCGTCGTTAATCTGATCGCTTAGGAAATTAACGTAGTCAACGTATGCTCTGGTGTTGCCTACGGCTGTAAGCGCGTCTATAAACGCCATACGGTGTACGCTGTCAATCTCGCTTCGCAGGTCATCCTGCATAGTCTTGATTTTATCGCTTAAATCACTTATATCGTCGCCGCTTGATTCGGTTGTTGTATTCATACTGCGTTTATGCTCAGTGTGCGTAGTTTTGCTTACCTCTTCAACAAGGTCTTCTACGTAATCTGCAAGCGAGTTAAGCTCTGAGTAGAGCTGTCGGTTATGTCTTCGGGTACGCTGGGTAATGAGAATTACTATCAGTCCTCCCGCAAGAAGTGAGAGCGCGCATATAATAAGAACGGTTCTTACGAGCGTGCCGACCTGATTGTTGTACCAGTCGGCGCTGAAATCAACCGCGACAATAAGCGCTACGTTGCCTTTTGAGTCAAAAATGGGGCTGTAAGCGCTGTAGAATCGTCCCCATTTATCCTCGTAGGGTTCTTTATCTACCGAAGCTTCTCCGAGGCTTGCCTTATATAAAGCGTCCGTATAAACAACAGGCGAGCCGAATTCGCCCGGGTCGTCCTTTGTCGGGTCGATTGAGAAGGCGAATTCCTTTTCTCCTACGCACTGGATACAGTAGATGTATTCAAGCTGAATATTGTGCTGAAAGCCTTCAAGCGTCTTGATTCCGTCCTGATAGTCTTTCGTATTGAAATCTTCTTTTTTCAGGTTTTTAAGCTTATCTCCGTCGAGCATATCCGCGGCGGTGTTTGTGATATCCAGCATTCTGCCTTCAATCTGGGTGATAAGAGCTTTCTTAGAGAAATTTATCATAATAACACCCAGCGTAACGTTAAGCAGAATAAGGAATACAGAAACAATCATAATATAACCGGAGCGTTCTCCGAATTTTCGTTTTTTCATAACATTATCCCTAAAAGCTTTACGATAAAAGATTATTATTCCTTATAGTTAACATTATATAATAATAATTTCCATTCTTCAATGAGAAAATATTATCTTTATATAACTTTATGTATAACATAAAATTCATACCTGATTATACCCCTCGTTTTTGACAGTTTGTACATAGGTGAATATTTTTTATTTCATATTTGGAAATATGAAAAGTTATTTCACGTTAAGCGGCTGAGTATAATATTATAACGTTAAAAGCTTAACAGGAAAAACATCTTAAAATTCAGTTTTTGTAATTGATTTTTCCCGAAAGAACGTTATAATAATTTTGAATCTAACTAAATTTCAACAACTTATTTAACGGAGAGAATTTATGTCGGAAAACAGTTTTAAAATAAAAAAGAGGTTATTATACTGGCTTTTTCCTAAGACGGATGAAATTATCGACGCGGAAATTAACCGGAATAATATAAAAAATGTCCGCTACTTATGCCTGGCAATCTCGCTGGTACAGCTGCTGTCGCTTGTTGCTTATGTTTTGCTTCATCTGAACTCTATGGGCGATATGGCTCATCTTGTACCGGCATTCCATGTTTTTCTCAGTATTGTGATATGTATGGCAATGTTTTTGCTGGCTACATACATAATAAAGAATAAAAAATCGCTGCTGCGCAATAATACGGTTTTTAATATCATAATTATTATTATGATGACCGCAATAATAATATGGAGCGAATATGTGTCCGTAAAGCACTATATAAGCAACTCTCAGATGATGACGTTCTTTACTGCTGAGCTGTGCGTGGCGCTGTTTTTAAAAATGCGCCCCGTAATCAGCATATCGGTAATAACCCTGTCCTCAGCGAGCTTTTACATATATCTGATCCTTTTTGTAAAGGCTTCGGAGATTAATCCGTATAATTACGCAATGTTCTTTGCTATTCTCGTAGCGAGCGCCGTGCAGAGCTATAGGCATACCGTTAATAATATAAAGCAGAGAAGAAGAATTAAAACGCTTAACGAAAACCTCCAGATTGTCGCAAATCACGATATTATGACGCGTCTTAACAACCGATATTCTCTTAACCAGAGAATCGGTGAAATTCGCAATACTGATATCTGTGTTGCTATGATTGATATTAATAAATTCAAGTCAATTAACGATACATACGGTCACGTTTTCGGCGATAAGGTTTTAAAGCTCGCTGCCGACAGAATGCTTGAGTTATTCAATAAAAATAATTGTTTCCGTTACGGCGGCGATGAATTCCTTGTTTTTGAGGAAACGAGAGACCTCGAAGCGTTTACGGATAAGCTGAGAAGTATGAATAAAAAGCTTGAAAAAAGTATTATAGATGATGTAGCGATTCCGGTTCAGTGCTGCTTCGGATGCGTTCAGGCTGAGGTGAAGGAGCCTAAGGATTTTTCTGAGCTTATTTCTGTTGCGGATAAGAGATTATACGACGAAAAACGCAAGCATCAGTATGAGGCTTGTGTAGAAGAAGATTCACAATAATAGCAATTGAAATCATAACCATCCTTGTGTCGGGCGGTTATGATTTTTCTTTTGTTTATATTGATTAAATACAGGCGTGTAAGTTTGTAAATTGTGCCGCAAATTGCCGTTGTTTTTCAACATTTTTTCATTTTATTTAATGTGAAGAAATATGTATTTTGAATGAACGAGGGAAATCAGTCGTCTTTGTGAAATATCTTTATAACGCTTATGCTTTTATCAGTCATTTTTTCGTTATTTTTATAAGCTAGTTGATTTTTGAGGTATGAAATGATATTATAAAATATAAAAATAAAATAAAGTTTTATCTATTATTATTCTGAAAAGGAAATAAACCACAGTATAACAACCTGAGAATTTCCGCTTGATTTGAATTGATGAACGATAAGTCAGATATGAGGTGAAGAAACTTATGAGAGTAATACAAAGACGACGTTTATTTTTTAAAGCCTTTAAATCCGTTGGCGCGGATAAGGTTATGTTGATTTATGTGCTTTGGTTTTTTATAGCCGCCGTACCGATTTGGCTTATTGAGCCTGATATTAAAAGCTACGGCGACAGCCTGTGGTATTGCTTTGCTTCCGCAACGTCAATAGGCTACGGCGATTTTTCCGCTGTAACCGTAGTCGGAAGAATTATTTCGGTGATATTATCCGTATATTCAATAGCGATAATCGCGATATTTACGGCTGTAATTGTCGGGTATTTTAACGAGATGGCTAAGGCTCGGGTTAACGCGAGTATTCATAAGTTTACCGATGATCTTGAGCATCTTCCTGACCTGTCTAAGGAAGAGCTTACTAATCTGTCGGAACGCGTAAAAGAGTTTTTAGAAAACAAAAAGAAAAAATAAAATAACCGTGAGGCAAGCCTCACGGTTTTAATATGCAGAAAAGCGTGCGAATTATTTTTCGCACGCTTTCGCTTTAAGTTAATAAATTATTAAATTATGATATCGCTGTCCTCAACACGCTCGTTAAAGAAGGCTATAATCTTTATGCACGGTTTCCTTAGTACGAGTCCGATAAACAGTCCGGCGAGAGCGAACAGCATCAGATATCCTAAATCTTTCCAGTAAGCGGAAGGATCAAGTCCCGCAACGGCTTCTCTTAAGGCGTTGATACCGTACTTGAAGGGGAGGAAGGGAGACATAGCCCTGAACGCTTCGGGAAGAACCTCTATCGGGAACGTACCTCCCGAGCCCGCAACCTGAAGCACGAGGATAATAACGGCGAGCGCCTTGCCGATTACGCTGAACGTGATTGTCAGAGAGTAAATAATCAGGGTGTATACGAAGCTTGAAACCATACTTGCGAAAACAAACATGAACGGGTTGTCGCATTGTATCTTAAGGAAGAACAGGTCGCCGAGTGAGATTATAAGCGCCTGAAGCTGTCCCAGCAGGAAGAAAATAAGGAATCTTCCGAAATAAACCTGATAGTCCTTAGGCTGGTTGAGAGTTTTAAGCTGACGCTTTGAGAGTGTAACGTTAATTACCGCTACGAGTACAACTCCGCCTACCCATAAGCCCAGCGAGGTATAGAACGGCGTCATAGCCGAACCGTAGTTCTCAATCGGGTAGAGCCTTTCTTTATCGGTGCTTACGGGTTCCGATACGAAGTCCGCGAGCTTTTCGGGATTTTCAATTATCGGAGTAATGAAATTCTCAATCTTTTTGCTGTTTTTAATATCCTTAACCTTATCGATAAGAGCGTCTGTTTTATCAATGCTTCCGTCGAGAAGCCCGTTGAGGTTTTTAAAAGTATCTTTAAGGTTATCGGTGGTTTTCTTACCTTCCTTAAGAACTTTTCCTATTCCGAGCGAGCCCGAACCGATTGACGATACAAAGTCCGAAACATCGTCGAGCGCCTTATAAGTATCGTTAGCCGCTTTATCTATTTTCTTTTTAGCGTTACTAAAATCCGCTTTAATATCAGATATTCCCGACTTGCCCTCGCTTACGGCGTTTTTAAGCTCGGTTTGAATGTTTTTCGGAAGGCTTCCGGTTTTTCTTATAATAGAGCAGGCGTTGTTTATTTTATTAATAATCTCGTTCTGCTTTTTGTTTGAGTCGTTAAGCTTTTTAGTGAGCTTTTTGAAAGTAAGCTTGCTGAAGGTCTGAGTTGTTTTATCGAGTACATCAAGAACTCTATTGTTAATATCGATTATTTTAGTATTGATTCGGGTTAATCGTGAGAGTCTGTCTGCGGCACCGTCGGCGTCGCTGCTAATCTGGTCGAATGAATCGGTAAGCTCGGAGTCGATATCGTCGGTGTAGTCCTTGCACTGGTCGATAAACTCGGAGAGGGAGGATGTAATCTGAGGTGAATTTGAGCTGAACGCTTTAAGCGTGCTCTTTATATCGTTGCCCATAGCTCCGGCTTTATTAAGCGCTGATTTAATCGCGGGGCCCATATCCTCGTTAGCTTCGAGGAGCGATTTTATCGAGTCCATAGTTGAAATAAACAGCTTGTTGGTGTTTTTAAGAGCTCTTATATCTGTTTTTGTATTTTTGAGGGTTTTGATTATTTTATCGGCAACTTCCTTTTTAGAGGATGAAAGCTCGTCCTCGGTAAGGTTAAGAGCTGTTGCGATAACGTCAGTTACCTTGTTTACATAAGTTGTATTTACCGAGCTCTCAATCGCTTCGGCGCCCTTATCGGTGATTTTCGGCGCGATAGCGTTTTGCTTTTCGTTTACATAATATTTAATCTTTGCTTTTTTGAAAGCGCCTGTCGTTACGGATAAAAGGTTGTTGCTGAAGTCCTTCGGAATAATAACCGCCGCGTAGTATGTGCCCTTCTTTACTCCGTCAACGGCTTTCTTTTTGCTGACAAAATCCCAGCCCATTTTAGGATTCGCCTTTAAGTTTTCAACAATCTCATCACCGGCGTTAATCTTAATTGATTTAAAGCTGTAGCCCTTATCAAGCGAGCATACCGCGAAATCAAGAGCTGCCGTGTTTGAATACGGGTCCCAGTTTGACGCGATATTAAACCAGGAATAAAGCGCCGGGAGTATTCCGATTCCGATTACTACGACAAAAACGATGATGTTTTTCGCAACGTTTTTTAAGTCGAACTTTAATATTGAAAAAATATTTTTCATTCTTCTTTTTCCTCATCTTTCTTATAATTTGCGTATTCATCCTCGATTCCGAGGTATTCGGCGTACTTATGATACTTATAATCAGCCCGTATCATCAGCGCCGCGCAGTAAAAGTCGGTGATAACCCAGAGAATGAGAAAAGCTATCTTATTATCTACACTGAACATTAATGTAAGAAAAATAATACCCGAGATTATGATAAATAAAGCGCCGAAGCGTTTGTACTTTAATCTTTTTTCTTTAGCATTTTCATATTCCTCTTTTATTTTTAAGTAAGTAAGACGTTCTTTACTTTGGTTTTCACTCATTTAATCCGCCCTCCCTTTTTAACATACTTATATTATCATATCGTATTTCATAAAACAAGTTTATTTATGTAATAATATAGAATATTTCAGAATGTCGGATGATGAGGACGGCGGTATGATTGACCTTGTATCGGTTATCGAGGAACTGGAAAAGGTTACCGATGAGGAGCTTGATTTCTGTATTGAGGCTGAAAATACGAAGTTCTTTAAGGAGAATTGTATCGAGGACGAGGAAAAAATCACCTGTCCTGCGGTAATTGACGAGCTTACCACAGAGCGCATATTCACTATGACATATGTTGACGGTTATACCGTTTCTCATAAGGACAAAATCATTGAGGACGGATATGACCCTGAGGAAATCGGCAGGGCTGTGCTTGAGAATTATGTACATCAGGTATTCGACGTCGGAACCTTCCACGCCGATCCTCACCAGGGCAATATTATGGTAAGTGAGGGAAAGCCGTACTGGATTGACTTCGGAATGATAGGACGTATTACCGATCAGGATATTGATAATATTCAGAAGATAGTTCTTTCGTTTTTTAGCGAGGATACCGAGGGTGTAGTTGACGGAATTTTCGCTATGGGTACGTCTTCAGCCCGCACAAACCGCGATAAGGTAATTGAGGATGCGGATGTCTTTATCAGCAAGATATCAGGCGCTAAAAGCTTAAGCGATATAGATATTCAGCCGAAAACTCCTAACGGTATGCCGCTTATTGCGGTAGGCGGAATTGTTTTCGCCGAGCCGTTTTTTTCTTTATAAGAAACTGCGTTCCTTATAAAGTAAAAAAATTTTATATTGCCCGCTCAGTTGCGCCCTGCGTGCGCACGAGCGATGGCTGAAGAAAACGCACGCACTTAGGTGCGCACGCTTTCTTGCTTAATTTCTCCGAGCCGTTTTTTCTTAAATTATTGATAAAAAATTAAAAATATGATATAATTAACATCCGTCGGCCGGGTTTAATTTCCTGCGCGGATGTTTTAGTAGATAAATTATTGAGGCTGTGATTAAGGTTGAATCAATTTGTAGATGAAAATGAAGTAATGCCCGATTCCCTGGAGCGTTTCGTAATAGGCGTAAATGACTTTAAACAGTCAGCAGGCTTCTGGTATTCGATTCTTGCGCTCAGGGTGCTGCCGTTTTTGCTTTATATAGTACCGGTTAATGTTATCCTGGGGCGAATTAATATCTTTATTATGAGGTTTTTTCTTCCCGACGCGAATCTGAACGGAACGCCTCTGCTTCTGATGTGGATAGTTGTTATGCTGGGGCTGCTTGCCCTGACGATTTTTCTTCCGAAGGTTGCGACGGTAATCGAGTTTATGGTAGGATTTGTGTACTTGTTCCTTGCATTTCACTACCATCTTTACAACACAATTCTCGGTTATACCGTACTTTTCAGCTTGATAACATTCCTGTTTATTAAGTTCGTATTCCTTATGTTTGAGGTAATACGCCTCGGCGCTTTTGCCGGCGATAAGCAGAATAATATCGAGCGCGATGAAACCGGGCGTAAGGTTCGTTCCGTAAATGACGAGGTCGTTTTTACCGAAACAGACCATAACTTATATAACGATGATGAAAAGCCCGAGCGTGATGACGAGGTTTATTTCACAACTACTGACTTAAACGAGGGCAATACTCCCGCAATTGACGACGAGGTATATTTTGCAGGCGAGGAAGTAGAAGAGGGCAAAGCTCCCGTGATTGACGATGAGGTGTATTTTGTTACTGAGGACGCTAATCAGGGCAACACTCCTTTAACCGACGACGATTATTTCTTCGGTTAAATATTTAATAAATGATTTATGAGGCTGTGAGAAAAAATCACAGCCTTTTTTACTTTATAAGGAACGCAGTTTCTTATAAAGTAAAAAAACATTTTATATTTCCCGCTCAGTTGCACCTTGTGTGCGCACGAGCGATGGATATACGAAAGCTCCGCACTTAGGTGCGCACGCTTTCTTAATTAAAAAACATTATTATAAAAGATTGAATATAAAATGCTGTTGTGTTATACTGAATTATAATAATTTTTTGCAGGAGGTAACTATGAAGATAAAAAAGCTGATTTCCGTATTTACGGCATCCGCTGTATTAATTACGGGAATGTTTTCCGCCGCAACAACTGCGTTCGCGGAGAATGATTTAAAATTTTCCGCCGAGTATAAGAGCTCTCCGTACTATACGAAGCTTTTGAATGCGCTCGACGAGAATAAAGATAAGTCAACTATGGAAAAAACTCTCGCAGTATCATTATCGCAGGAGGGTTATAAAAACTACTCGACCTCAGACGTGGATATTGAGCAGGCAAAAGCCGACGGTCTGCTCTGGACGGGAGCCGAGCTTCGTATGAACGAAAACTCAACCGGCAACACCGAGTACACCCGCTGGGCGCAGAGATACGTTATGGACAGGGCAGAGGAAACCCAGTATCTTGACTGCGACTGGTGCGCTATATATGTAAGCTGGTGTATGTATCAGGCCGGCTATTACGATAAAGAGGAGCTAAAAAGGTGCTATTATTCCTATTACGCCAATCCTACCTGCTCTTACGACGCAGACGGCTGGATACTGACATATAACCTTGACCAGCATAAGGTGTGGTATACCGATTCCGCTAATAAAAAGCTTTCGGAAAACAGCTGGACTAAATTCTACAACACTAATACCGACCCTATGGAAATAGCCTATAAGCCCGGCGGACTTGTATTCTTCTCATGGGACGGACTTGACGGGGGCTTTGACCACGTTGCGATAGTTGTTGATTACGATAAGGATACGCACGTTCTGACTTATTCGAACGGCAATTCCGACGGTCAGGTTATTACGAGAAAAATTGACCTTGACGTTGAGGAGGAATTCAGAGGTACGCCGTTTATGCAGAACAGCAAGCGTATTGCGGCATACGGCGAATACGACGAAATAAAGCCTTTAGAGCAGAAGGAGCTTTCCTGCGACCCGAAAGAAATCGTATGGGATTTAAGCGCTTCCTCAGGAATAAAAATTCAGACCGATTCAGAGTCAAAGGTATGCTCCGTATACGTTGACGGCGAGTATCTCGGCTCAACAATCGAGAGCAATATGGTTTTAAACGACGGCAGAATGGCTATCGGTAAATCCGAGATGAAAAAGATATCCCTCGGAAGTCATACTCTGACGTTGAAGCTTCACGACGGTTCAATCGATATGCCTTTAACAATTACCGATTCAACCGCGCCGTCAACCTCGGTGCCTGCGACTGAAGCTTTGACAACACAGCCCGTAACGGAAGCTCCGACTACAGAACCCGTGACGGAAGCTCCGGCAACCGAGCCTATGACTGATATAACTACAACCGAGCCTGCTCAGAACACTGCGAAGCTGTCGGAGAACAGTCTTAAGCTCGACGCGGGAATAACTAAAACTCTTAAGGTTATTGACGGAAAAGCGCAAAGCTGGAAATCCTCGAAAAATTCGGTTGTCAGTGTGAAAAACGGTAAGGTTACGGCTCTTAAAAAGGGTACAGCTACCGTTACCGCCGTACTTGAAAATGACGTTAAGCTTAACTGTGAAATAAAGGTCAGCTCGAATCCCTCAATAAAAATTAAGGGTAAAAAGCTGAACGTTAAAAAGCCCTACTCCGTTAAGAAAGGCGGCTTCATTACCCTTAAGATAACGGGTAAGGCGTCCGGCGTTAAAAATACTTATCAGACTTCGAAAAAATCCGTCGCTAAGGTAACATCAAAAGCTGATTCTAAAACCGTTAAGATTAAAGGACTTAAGCCCGGAAAAGCGAAGATTACCGTTAAGGTGAACGGCTTAGCGTTTAAGATAAAAGTTAAGGTTAAAAAATAGGGAACAATCAAAATTAATGATAGTATCCGCTTATTTTATAAATGAGAAATTGGCGGATTTAAACCTTATGTGCTGAAGAAAAATCCGGAATTGTCGGCACATGGGTTTCTCTTGAAGCCTCTGATACAAGCTATACCTTCAAAAAGGATAACAACGGAATCCTTGAGGGAGAGGGTTATTCGATGAAA
>CAJOFK010000053.1 GCA_905234015.1 uncultured Ruminococcus sp. | reverse complement strand
ATTAAAGTATGAATCGCGACGTGAACGCCGCAACTCCTCCTCTCCCCAAAAAGCTGCGCTTTTCGGGGACCCCTTTTAAACGCTATAGCTTTTATGATACTGTCGGGCTGCCGTTGTTGTTTTTTTCTGGTTCTTTCTGCTCGACCAAAGCACTTCCTGCTTCCTACTTACCGAGAACTGAGCCGCGTTTTTCCTGCTGCAGACCTGTTGTATCGTCAATCTGCTCAAATCTACGGGATGAATTTTGTGCAATATTTTTTAAAAAGCGGGCACGTTATCCGCCTTGAATATGGTATAATTTAAGCAATAAATAATTCAGGGAGGGAACTCTATGTTAAAAAAATCATTAAGCATATTTTTAGCAGTTCTTATGATGATATCGGCGCTGACGATATCATCGTCCGCTATGAAGATTTGCTACTACGTAGCAGGCGATACGGCACTTTGCGGCAGCGACTGGGTACCGGATGACGAGAACAATCAGATGACCGAGGATACCGAGTCCGACAGTCAGTACACTAAGCTCTTCAAGGACGTTGCGCCCGGAGTCTACTGCTTCAAGGTTACCGACGGCAGCTGGTTAAATTGCTGGGGCTTTGCCGACGGAAGAAATTATACCTTTAGGGTATATGAAACCTGCGACGTAACTATTTTATTTGACGACTGTGAGTATTTTGTCGATGTAATAGGTACAGACCTCGAGGTGCTTGATACAATCGCTGTAAACACCGTCACCGTAGTCGGCGACGAAGGCCTTACCGGTGAAGACTGGCAGGTTGAGTCCGAGAACAATATGATGGATTCTGAGGACGGCGAGACTTTTACAAAAACCTTTAAATGTGTTGCGCCCGGACAATACGCTTTTAAGTTTGCCGCGGAAAGCGCCTGGTACTTTAACTGGGGCTGCGACAGCGAATTTGCTATAGGCGATATGACGGAAGCGTCCTTTGACGGAAGCAATATCCCTATTGAGGTTGAGAAATACAGCGACGTCACTATTTCCTTCTATATCGACGATTTGAACGGAGAGACAGGCGAGGGCGCATACTTCAAGGTTGAGTATTCGGAGCCTCAGGGCGAAATTCCTACAGGCGGCGAGATTGAACAGCCCGAAACCGAGGTAACCAAGCCCGATACCGTGCCTGTTGAGCCCGGAACCGAGGAGACTGAACCCGGAACAGGCGCCGGAACCGTACCTGCAACTACCGAGGCTCCGGTTGTAACCAATCCTCCCGAAACCGATCCCGAGCCTACTACCGAACCCGTTCCGACTACACCTCAGATATGGGTAGGCGGAGTAGAGGTTACTTCCGAAAATGCCGCTAATATTACAGGCGAAGGAATTTCCGGTTCGGTAACCTATGACGAGGAAACAAGGTGCCTCACTCTCAAAAACGCAACTATTTCATTAGGAAAGAAAATCGTTATCGACGAAGAAGATAACGAATATTACGCAGGAATTTACAGTACGCTTCCGATGAATATTCACCTTATCGGTGCTAACGTTATTGATTTTGACGACTCCATCCCCGAGGATAAGGCATACAACCTCTACGGTGTTGTAGGTTATGTGTTTGATATTGACGGAAGCGGCAGTCTTTCAACCCGCGGAATAAACGCTTACACGGTTCAGATTCACCCCTACGCAACGGTAGAGACGCATAATTACGCGAGCCTTAAATACTTCGGAAACGCGGTAAGAGCCGAGAACCTCTTTGTTTGCGGAGAGCTCGATGTTAAGGGACAGACTCTGTATCACGATTTCCCTGCAATTTATACGAAAAATATGGAGATTGAACAGGGCGCGCGCTGCACCGTTTATACGAGCAACTATATCCCGAGCTCACCCTCTCCCTATGCGGCTAAGGGTATCTGTATTGCCGAGGGCGGTTACTTATCCGTTTACGGCTCGCTCAGTATCGAAGCCGAGGGAACAATTGCCGGCGATTCAACAAGCAGTCAGGTTAACAACGCCTACGGTATCTACGGAAAGAGCGGAGCCGAGCTTAATGTTTATGAAACTCCGTCGATAGAGATATCCGCTAAGAGACAGGCTATCGCTTATATTACAATCAATCTTAAGAAAGATAATATTTCAGTCAAGGCAGGTTCCTCCGCAGAGGAAGCCGAAGAAATTGCGCTTTCCGGTATAGAGGGTCAGAAGTACGTTTCCTTTAAGTATAATGCGCCTGCTCAGCCCACTTCTCCCACAGAGCTCACGAATCCGACATATCCCGTAACTCCTACCGATCCGGCGACAGATCCCACCGAACCCGCAAACCCGACCTCGCCTGCACAGCCGAACGAGCCCACACAGCCGGCAGAACCCGCAGGTCCCGCAGAGCCTACCGAGGGAAATCCGCAGCAGCCTGAAGCAACAACCGCTCCGGTTGAGAACGATCAGCCGACAACTGCTCCGAACGAGAACGATCAGCCGACAACTGCTCCGAACGAGAACGATCAGCCTACAACCGCTCCGAATGAGAACGATCAGCCTACAACCGCTCCCGGAGCAACCCAGCCCGTAACAAGAGAGGATGCTTCCTCAACTCAGCCCGGATATCAGCAGTTCACATGGCCTGCAGACGCCGGCCAGCCCGCAACTGTAGCGCCGGTTAAAGTAAACGATGATAAATCCAAATCGGGTAATATAACTACTAAAAAGAAAACCAATCCGATTAAGGTTACAATCAAAAAGAGGTATTTGACAGCCAAGAATATAGCTAATAATGACAAGAAATACAAGCTTATAACTATATCTAAGGCAAAAGGCTCCGTTAAGGTTAAAATGAAATCCGGTTATACTTTCAAAAAATATTTTGCCGTTAAAAGCAAAAAATATATTGTTGTTAAAAAGCGTACGCCGGCAGGCAAGTATAAGATACCGATTGTTATAACCGCAAAAGGAAATTCTGAATATAAGGGAAAAACCTTGAATAAGATAGTCCGCATTACTATTATTAAAAAATAACAAAAAGGCAGCCGCGGCTGCCTTTTTAACTTTATAAGAAACTGCGTTCCGCTCCCGCGGAAGGACAGGGCAAATACTAACGGATAGGTGCCTCGGAACGGGGTGGGACCCGTTCCCTACGGGGCTAAGGTAACTGCCTTTTCTTCCGCTTTCGCGAAAGGACAAGCAAATACGTTAGGTTAAGTGCCTCGGAACGAGGTGGGACTCGTTCCCTACAGTAAACCTTACCACCGGCCGCTTACCGGGAACTGTGAACCGGAAGGGCTTGCAAAGTTTTGAATCTGTCACTATAATATCTTTAGACAGTCTTCAGATAAGTCATATATAATAAAATCGGGAGATGAAAATATGTACCGTATTTTACTTGTTGAAGATGATAAAAATATCAGCGAGCTGATTGTTAATTACTTTACGAAAAAGGAAAAGGACGCGTTTAAAATCGAGGTAGCCGAAAACGGCCAGCTCGGGCTCGAAAAAGCCTACGAAAACCACTACGACTGCCTGCTTTTAGACGTTATGCTCCCGGAGCTCGACGGCTTCGAAATCTGCCGTGAAATCCGCCGTGAAAGCGACGTCCCGATTATGTTTATTACGGCGCGTACCGACGAGAGCGATATCTTAAACGGCTATGCGCTCGGCTGCGATGATTATGTTGTAAAGCCGTTTCCGCTTCCGGTACTGTACGAAAAGGTTAACGCCCTCATAAAGCGTTCTAAAGGGCTCGTTCGTTCTAAGGTTTTCACCGCGGGAAGCCTCGCCTTAAACCCTAATAACGGCGTAGTTGTAAGCGCGGGCGGGGAGGTTAAGCTCACCGCGAGGGAGTATTCTATCCTCAAGGTGCTTATTGAAAACAAAGGCAGGGTAATAAGCCGCGATAAGCTCGTCGATATCGTATGGGGCTATAATAACGACACCGATATACGGGTGCTCGATACTCATATGCGAAATTTAAGAAAAGCGCTCGGCGCAAACGGAAAGCTTATTAAAACCGTCATCAGACGCGGATATAAGATTGAGGATTGTTAAATGGAAAAACGCTTAAAAAAGGAACGCAATAAGCTGTACCGGCGGATAACGCTGATTATGACTGCGGTGTGGCTGACTGTTTCAACGGTATTCTGCGCGGTGTTTCTGAATGTCCAGAAATACAAGCTCCAGAGCGAGGAGCTCACCAACCTTTCGGTATTTACCGAGTATATGAATGTTGTTTACAACGATTTCAGCGAGATCGATAAGTTCTTTTTCGACAGATTTAATCTTGTGTATGACGAAAAAAAGGGTGACGAAAATTTCGATTCACAGATGATAATTACCGACCTGAGCTCGGGCGAGGTTATTGTCGATACTCAGAAAACAGTCGGAGTGCGTTACACAATAAGAGGCGCGGCGGATAATAATATCCTTGCCTACGGGCTTTTAAAATATGATTCGATACGCAAACTTCTCACCGATAATGAGTTTAAGTATATAAAAAAACTGCTGACCGCGGCTCCTGAAAACAGCAATTATTACGAGCTTATATGTACGCGATGCCAGTTTGACGGTATATATATTATTCCGCTTACTCTGAAAATGGTGCTTGTTGACGGTAAGGACAAGCGCTTTACCGTTGACGATAACGTCTGCACCTTTGACCTCGGGAAGAATAAAATCAAGGCTACTGCCGTTTTTAACAGCAGCGATACCGGACGCAATATTATTCCCGCAAAATTCCTTTTGAATAAGGCGTATAATAAAGACCTTATTTCCCGTGTTGAGAAAAAGCAGCAGAACGAATCCTCGATTACGGTATCCTCGGGTTTCCCCGAGAGTATTATTTATGTGTCTAATAATCAGGATTACGATTACGGCTCATACTACAATATGAAAAAAACGTGGATGTTCCAGTACGCTAAAAAGATTAACTTCTTTGATTATTATAAGGATGAGCTGATGATAAACTTTGCCGTGATTTTCGCCTTCTTCCTCACTATCGCGGTGATACTGTGTCTTATGATATGGAAAACCGTTAAGACTCAGATTGTTGAGGAGCATAAGAGGGTTGAATTTACCAACGCCTTCGCTCACGATATTAAAACTCCGCTGTTTGTAATAAGCGGCTACGCCTACAGTCTGCGTGAGGATATCGACGAAACCGAACGCGATATGTACCTCGATAAAATCTTAGAGCAGACCGATGATATTAACTCCCTCGTCCACAGAATGCTTAATTTCAGCAGGCTCGATTCCTCCAGCGCACGGCTTAATATGAGCGAGTTTAATTTATACGAGCTGGTTGAGGATGTCGTGAGCGGCTTTGTTAAGCTTGATGACGGCAGGAAGATAAACCTCTCCCGAAGCGGAGATAATCTCGTAAAAGCCGACAGGGAGCTCATTAAGCAGGCGGTTGAAAACCTCGTTGAAAACGCCGCGGTTTATTCCGTGCCCGAAAGCGTTATTGAAGTAAACGTTGAGGGAAAAAGCCTCACGGTTTCAAATTCCTGCGATAACCTTACAAAGTCGGATTTAAAAAACCTCACTCAGCCGTATTTCCGTAAGGATAAAAGCCGCAACAGCAAGGGCAACGGGCTCGGACTTTCTATCGTTAAATCCATTGCGGATTTGCATAAATTCAAGCTGACTGTCAGGCTTAAAAACGATATTATATCGTTTAAGATAAACTTTTAACAGGTGTGTATTATGAAAAATATAAAAATAATTGTCAGCATATTACTTTCCGTGTCGCTTGCGGCGGGGATTTGCGCCTATACCGCGTCAAGCGCGTCGGCTAAGGCGAAAAGCTCGATAATCTTCGATCTGAACGAGGATAATGTTACCGATGAAAAGGATACCGAGGCTGTTTTTGATTACCAAAAAAAGGGTACTCCCATTATGCAGTCATTTGTTTACGGAGACCTTGCCTCAACCGATTATGATACCTCTCAGGCTGACGGTATCTCGCGTTATTTTTTAACAAATATCAGCAATTCCGCGCCGCCCGAATTTCAGCGCCCGCTCGGCGACTGTTGGGCTTACGCGGCAAACGGAGCGCTCTCGAGCTCCGCGCTTAAGGCGGAGAGTCGTATCAAGTCAGGAAATAAAATCGACTCAAAGGCATTTGCAGAGCCCGTTTTAAGCAATCTGAGCAGCAAGTATAACTTTTCCGAAAGAGCCGTTGCGTGGCTTATAGGAGAACCCGTTAGCTCTTCGCTGAGCGTTTCTCAGTCAGGCGAGGGCTATAAGTATAACGACTCGGGAAAGTACCGTTTTTCGGACGGAGGCTACGGCTCCTATGCCGAGACCTTATTTACCGCGTGGCGCGGAGTGATTGATGAAAAACAGGCGCCTCATCAGCCTAACGGCTGGAACGGAACTCTAGAGAACCTTATCAGCTTTAATGACGCTGACTGGACGCTTCCGGAAAGCTTCACGGGTAAATCCTCCGAAAAAGCTCCGAGGGCGACCGATTGCCTGCACCTGCCTGCAACCTCCCGCTTCAATAACGATAAAAAGCAGGGAAAGCGGATTTGGCTGGAGGCTGATAAAAAGGCGGTAAGTATCGTTAAGCAGGCGCTTATTGATTACGGAGAGGTTGCTGTAGATTACGACTCCTCCGTTGACAGCGTAAGCAGCACCTTCTATTCCGACAAGATTGAAAGCCTGCCCAACCACGCCGTAACGATAGTCGGCTGGGACGATAATTTTTCAAAGGATAATTTTTCTAAGGATGGGAAAACCGCTCCTCCCGAGGACGGCGCGTGGCTCGTTAAAAACAGCTGGGGCAGCTACGAGTGTATGAAAGCACTCTTTAAAAACTGGGACGAGGACAGAAACGGTATCAACGGTATGACCTATAAACAGACCGAGGATTATGCGAAAAAAACGGGAACAACCGTCGAAAAGCTGAAGCAGAAGCGTTCTAACGTTGAGAACAAGTATCTTTATGAGTTCGGAATACGCGACAGCAGCGACAGGGGTACCGGCTATTTCTGGATTTATTACTGTGACCGCTCGCTTGACTCAGGCTATGTGTTTAATACCGACGTCGCCTCGGACGGCTACGATTACGATAATAACTATCAATATGATTTCGCGATGTATAACGACGATCTGAGGTTTTCGCTCAGAACTGCGGATACTTCAACCCTGACGGGCAACATCTTTACCTGTGAGGGCAGCGAAGCGCTTAAAGCTTTTTCTGCTTATACTAACGAGAGCGACTCCACCGTTAAGACGGATATCTACCTCTTAAACGGAAAGGAGAGCAATCCTGCCGAGGGCGAGCTCGTCTATACCTCTTCCGATAAAATTAAATTTGCGGGATTTCATACGATAAAAATGAGCAAATCGGTTACGCTTAAAAAGGGCCGGAAGTTCGCCGTGGTTCAGAATATTACGTCCGGCTCAGAGGGCGGGAAGGTCGCTTATCTCGGACTTGAAACGGGACTTAATAATAACGGCTCCGGCGCTGTCGAAAGCCGGGTGATTTGCAGCGAAGGGGAGACCTGCGTATTTCTTGACGGAAGCTGGACTACTCCGAAGCAGCTCAACGAGAACCTCGACATCGCCCGAGCGTTCACCTTCGGAAACGCGAAGATCAAGGCGTTTACCGTTAATATCAAAAAGGCCAATACGATTAAGGTAACAGCTAAAACAAAGAGCGTTAAAGCAAAAAGCCTTAAGCGCAAAAAGCAGGTTGTAAAGCCGCTGGCGATTAAGTCAGCTAAGGGCAGCGTTAAGGTCGTTAAGGTTAAAAACGGCACGGATAAGAAGCTTTTTAAAAAGTTCACCGTAAACTCAAAAAGCGGAGCCCTTACGATAAAAAAAGGCAAATATAAGAAGGGCGTTTATAAGGTTAAATTAAAAATAACCGCCTCGGGCGGCAAGTATTATAAGCCCAAAACGGTTAATAAGACAGTTAAGATTAAGATAAAATAAGCAAGGAAGCTTTTATACAAGCTCCCGTTCAATTGTGAAGAATGCGCCTGAGAGCGGAAGCGGTAAATTCCTGTCGTCTGATACGGTTATTTCACTGCCGTCGGACATTATGAAGGTAAGCGATTTTTGAATGATTGACGGAAGCTCTCGCTTAGGGAATTTATCCCATATCAGTACGGCGCAGGACGCCGCGGTTTTCCTGATTTTTTCTATAACCTCCGTGCCGGCTTCCTTAGTATGCTCAAAAAGCTCAGGCTCCTCAAACTTGTACGCTCTCGTAAGCGTATAACTGCCGTCGGGATTTCCCTTAAGCTGTGCGCTTGAGTAGCCGGAGCTGTGTTTTTCATAAAACTTTACCCCGATAATCTTTTCGGCGTCGGGGAGAGGTAAGCGCTCCGCTTTCATAGCTTCGCTGAAAAGCGCGTATAGCTCTATGCCGAACGCCTTTGAAAAAACGGGGGTTTGGTTGTCGGAAAAGCCGAGCTTTTCACCGCTTGCGTATTCGGCGCGAACCTCGCCGCCGAAGTTCTGCGGAAGTCCGTTGATGAATCTGTAAACGCCGTTTCTTCCGGCGAAGCCTGCGCCTTCTATCATATCGGCAAGCTTCGGGAAAATATCCGTCTTTACATATGCGAAGCCGATCTCGCTTTTTTCGTAAGCGTCGCGCGCGTTAAGAAAGAGAAAGCTTCCTTTATCGAGCTTGACCGCGTAAACCGAGATGAAGTCAATCCACGCGTATTCTTCATTTACAGCGCAGTTTGATGCGAGAGTTCTAAACGAGCTCTCCGCCGAAAAGAAAACTAAATCGCGCGACTTAATGGTTTTAGGCGCGTTGTTGTCGATTTGCTGAGTAAGTCCGCCGCACATCTGCGGCATACCCGTCGGAAATTCAAACATCATTTTCACTCCCTCATAATTTTAATATGAAAATTAAGGCCGGCAAAAGCCGACCTTTAAATTAATCTCTTTCATCGCCGAAGAAGAATACCGCAACGGTTCCGGGACCTGTATGCGAGGCGATAATTGTACCGATGTTGAATATCCGCACTTCGCCGTTAATCTTCTTAAAGCGCTTTTCAATTGCTTTTTTTGTTTCTGTCGCGTCCTCGATTGTGTCGGAGTGACAGATAAACACCTTGCCGCTGTAGTTCTCGCCGTCTACCGCATGCTCAGCCATCTTGTCCATAATGTAGGCGATAGCGTTTTTCTTGCCGCGCACCTTATCGTAGGCGACAATTTTTCCGGCGGCGTCGAGCTTTAAAATCGGGCAGATGTTGAGAATATTCGCGACAGTCGCCGCGGCGCCCGACATACGTCCGCTTCTGCGGAAGTATTTTAAGTCGGTTGAGAAAAACTGGTGGTGAATTCTGTGGCGCGCTTCATCAGCCCATTTTGCAACCTCGTCTATTGACTTGCCCTCGTCGCGTAAATCGGCTGCTCCGTCAACGAGCATACCGTAACCCGATGAGCTGCACAGCGAGTCTATAAGAATAAGCTTGCGCTCGGGGTACTTCTCTCTCATTTTTGAGGCGGCAGCCTCGGCGCCCTGCATCGACTTCGTCATTCCCGAGCCGAATACAATATGAAGCACATCACCTTTTTTAAGAAGTTCATCAAAAAAGTCAATATACTGAAATTCGTTAAGCTGAGAGGTTGACGGAATCTCCTGCTTAAGAAGCTCATAAAAGCGGGCTAAAGCCTCGGGGTCGCGCTCCATATCGTCGGCGTATTCCTTACCGCCTGCGGTATAGGAATAGAACAGTACGGGGATATCCCTGCTGTTTACCGACTCAAACGGCATATCGACTGTAGATTCACACGAAAGAATAAAACTGCTCATAGTAAAACTCCTCTCAACTTTCTCTCAACTTTTATTATATCACAGTTTTTTACGCTTGTATAGATTTTTCGGAAGTTTTATTGAGCCTGTTTTTAATTTGTATAGACAAGCCGCTGCTTTTCTGTTATGATAGTGTAAATTACGATTGAAACGGAGAGCACTGTGAAACTGATTGATATAATGCTTAACAGGCGCAGCGTGCGAAAATTCAAGGCGGAAGAAATTTCCGCCGATAAACTTGATAATATCCTTAAAGCCGGTCTGCTCGCGCCGACAAGCAGGAACCGTATGCCCTGCAAGCTTGTTGCGATAACGGATAAGGACGTCCTTTTAAAGTTGTCTAAGGCTAAAAAAGCAGGCGCGGGATTGCTCGCGGAGGCGGCAGCGGCTGTTGCGGTATTTGCCGACAGCGAAAAGTCGGATACCTGGGTGGAGGACAGCTCAATCGCCCTGACTTATATGATGTTATCGGCAACCGAACAGGGAATCGGAAACTGCTGGGTTCAGTATCATCTCAGGGAGGATATAAACGGAAAAAGCGCCGAAAAGAACGCCCGGGAAATCCTTTCCGTTGATGATAAATACCGTATAGTCGGAGTTTTAGGACTCGGAATCCCCGCGGAATATCCCGCGGCAAAAACCGAGGACGATATCGATTTAAGTAAAGTAAGATATGTGAGGTAAAATGAGTATGGAACTGTTAAAAGGCTCGCCCGAGAATAGAGAAAACCGTCAGGAGCGCGAGGTCAGGGGTTATGATTTCCTCGATAAGCTCGGTATTGAATATGAAAGAACCGACCATCCCGACGAGCCCGCGACCACTATGGAGGCTTGCGCGAAAATTGACGCGGTCTTAAACGTGAGGATCTGCAAAAATCTTTTCCTTTGCAACCGTCAGAAAACTAATTTCTACCTGCTTATAATGCCCGGAGACAAGCCCTTTAAAACTAAGGAGCTGAGCAAGCAGATGGGTATCAGCAGGCTGTCGTTTGCGGATGAGGGCTTTATGAAGGAGCTGCTCGACCTTTATCCCGGCAGCGTATCCGTTCTGGGATTGATGAACGATAAGGAAAAGCGAGTTCAGCTCGTTATAGACGAGGACGTCCTTAAAGAGGAGTATTTCGGATGTCATCCCTGTGTAAATACGAGCTCCCTGCGCTTTAAAACCGAGGATTTAACGGATAAGGTTATTCCCGCGCTTAACGCAAGACCGGTCACGGTTCAGCTTACAGGCGAGGTTTAAATCATAGACAATGTAAAAA
>CAJOFK010000052.1 GCA_905234015.1 uncultured Ruminococcus sp. | reverse complement strand
ACTATCCGTGACGCGACGCTGATTCAGATGAAGATAGCTAAGATTATTGAAAACTTTTAAAAGATAAGGCTATTTAGCCTTGCAAAATTGATTTCTACGTTTTTGTTTTCATAAATTTCTTTTTAAGAAAAGGAACTGCTACAAATGCAGTTCCTTTTCTTTATGCTGTGTTTTCTGTTTTAAAAAAATTAACCACTCTCCGCTTTTGTCAAACATAACAAAGCACTTTCTTTTAACGGGGTGATTCACGCCTGCTTATCTCCAAAATATAAGTAAAGCGGCGTATTTCTACGCCGCTCAAGTTTTATATTTTAGAAATTACGGTAACGTCTTACGTTTCTTTTGCGCTTTCTGCTGTGCCGTTTAATAATCGAGCTGATGATGATATAGATTATAAGCAGAACTACGATTGCCGCGATAATCACGATAAACCAGTTTGAGAATACAACCTTCTGAATTACCGAGAAAACATACAGGATACCGCTTCTTTCAACCGTTTCGCTGGCTACGAGGTTAACCTCGGCGAGCTTGGTCTTTTGCTTAACCATTGAGCCGGTATAGTAAACGGTAGCCTTACCGATTACGTCTCCCTTCTTAACGGGAGCGTCAATGCTGTCCGGTACCTTTGTTTCAACCTTTATATCGCTTTCCTTATAGTCCTTCGGGACGATAGCGTTGATGTTCTTTTCGGGAACGAGCTGAACGCTGTTCTTGCCCCACGCAAGGTTAATCTTTTCCTCGCGCATAGGGGTTTCGTTTGACGCAACCTGATTAAGCTCAAGCTGAGTCAGCGCCCAGCGGAAAAGCTCCTTAGCGTCCTTCATAGTACCGTATGTATCCTTAGTCGGGTCGGAATTATAGGGAGATTTAAGGAAAACTCCGAGGTAGGAGTAGCCGTCGGCGCTGCCTAAGGTTACAAGGCAATGACCGGCTTCATCAGTAGTACCTGTCTTAATCCCCTGAGCATAGGGATAATAATAATCTCCGCCGCGGTTGGCGTCAATCAGGTAGTTGGTAGTAACAAGCGGGAAGCTCTCTCCCTGAACATAATAGGTTGTTGTATTAGTGATTTTTGAGAACTCCGGTAAAGTCAGCGCGTACTGCGTCATAATCGCGAGATCGCGCGCGGTCGTATAATGGTTCTTATCATGAAGACCGTCGGGGTTTTCAAAATGAGTATCCTTACAGCCGAGCTCCTTAGCCTTCTTATTCATCATCTTAACAAACTTCTCAATACTTCCGCCGCCGATATAATCAGCAAGAACAACGGCAGCGTCATTACCTGACGGAACCATCATCGAGTAAAGCAAATCGAGAACGGTCATTGTCTGACCGACATGCGAGGAAACATGAGCTACCGAGCTTCCCGTACCGTTAAGTATATCAAGTACGGACTGCTTAATCTGAACCCTGGTTCTCTTGAAGCTGTCGACGTGCTCAGCAACAACGATATAAGTCATAATCTTAGTAGTCGAAGCGGGATAACGTCTTTTATCAGCCTCTCTCTCGTATACTGTCTGCCCTGTATCAAGGTTAATAAGCAGAGCTGACTTAGACTCAACCTTAACCTTGTTTTTATAATTGGCTGCTTCAGCGGGAATAAATGCCGCCGAAATAACCACAAGTAAACAAAGCAGGGTTGAAAGTACGACAGATACTTTCTTTTTCATAGAATAACCTCCCATTTTTTCACATTAGATTTATTATACTATATTTTATAAAAAATAGCAATATCTATTAATTTAAGGTAGAATCCCCTGTTTCACGGAATAATCTTTCAATCTCGGCTTTTAGTCCGCGGTAACGGTCGTCTAGCAGATTATTCGAGTCCCTTATCACAAAATCGGCAATCTTACGGGAGAGCTCAAGGTTATGCGTATCGGCAAGACTGCTGATTTTAAGCTCGGGAAGTCCGTGCTGACGCGAGCCGAAAAAGTCGCCGGGACCTCTGAGCTTTAAGTCGGCGTCGGCAATTTTAAAGCCGTCGCTCGTTGTGCACATCGTTTTAAGGCGTTCCGTAGAATTATCGGTCGTGCTGTCGGAAACGAGAATACAATAGCTCTTTTCGCTCGAACGCCCTACCCTGCCCCTGAGCTGATGAAGCTGGGAAAGCCCGAAGCGTTCGGCGTTTTCAATCATCATTACTGTGGCGTTGGGTACGTCGATACCTACCTCAATTACGGTAGTCGCAACAAGCAGTTTTATTTTATTCTCGGAAAAATTACGCATTACCTCTTCCTTTTCGGAAGCCTTCATTTTTCCGTGAAGTATACCTACGGGAATATCGCTGAAATAATTAAGCATAAGCTCAGCCGCGTATTCCTCGGCAGAAGCAAGGTCGCTCATACCCTCCTCAACAAGAGGACATACTATATATGCCTGATGGCCTTTTTTTATCTCGTCTTTAATAAATCCGAGAGCACGGACACGTTTATCGGAGCCGATAAGCAGGGTATCTATTTCACGCCGTCCGGGCGGAAGCTCGTCAATTATAGAAATATCAAGGTCGCCGAAGATAATAAGTCCGAGCGTCCTCGGAATAGGAGTCGCGCTCATTACGAGCAGGTGCGGACTATTGCCCTTCGAGAGAAGTCTCGCGCGCTGAGCTACGCCGAAGCGGTGCTGTTCGTCAGTTACTACCAATGCAAGATTATCAAATTCGGTATCGTCTGTAATCAAAGCGTGAGTACCGATTACGAGGTCGATTCCGCCGTTTTTCAGCTCCTCCCTCACCCTGTTCTTTTCACTCTGCTTAAGCGAACCCGTAAGCAGTGCAGTTTTTACGTTCGTATTTTTAAATATTTCTTTAAACGAATTATAATGCTGTTCTGCAAGTATTTCGGTCGGAGCCATAAACGCGCACTGAAATCCGTTTTTAATCATTGTATAGCAAACCGAGCCCGCTACAACCGTTTTACCCGAGCCGACGTCGCCCTGAACGAGCCTGTTCATACCGTATTCGCTGTTCATTATATCGCTTATGCAGTCGGCAATCGAGCGCTTCTGAGCGCCGGTCATATCAAAATCAAGGAAGCCTTCGAATTCTAAGGAGTAATCATCGGCTATTTTATTCATATTTTCGCTTCTCTTGCGATTTTTAAGCCTTTGAAGTCCCAGAGTCAGTACAAGCAGTTCTTCGACCACAAGGCGTTTTCTCGCCTTTTCCAACGCCTCAGGGCTTTCGGGAAAATGTATATTATTAATAGCGTAGCGCAAGCCGCAGAGTTTAAAGCGATCTCTTAAATTCTCGGGCAGCGGGTCGTTAATTTTTTCGGGCAAAAGCAAAAGCGCCTGCTTAACTGCTTTTACAACCATATTGTTATTAAGCCCGGCGGTAAGGTTATAAATCGGTCTTACCTCGGAGGAACCGTCGTCTGGAGAGAATGTCGGCGCAATCATACTGACGTTTCCGAAGGTGTTTGACGCTTTTCCGAAAAACTTATAGGTAGCTCCGTTTACGAGCATCCTGTCAATATACCTGTTGTTAAAATAAATAAGCTGACAAACTCCGGTTTCATCCGCAACATAGGTTTTCGCGATATATTTTCCGCTTTTTGTAAAGCCCGACTGAAACGCGCTGTGAACAGCCGCTCTTATGCACACCGTAGTATCATCAACAACGTCGGCTATATCGGTTATATCCGACCAGTCCTCATAGGTTCTCGGATAAAAATTGAGAAGCTCTCCAACGGAGAATACACCGAGCTTATTAAAAAGCTCAGCGCGCTTTTTTCCGATACCGGAAAGCTCTTCAATTTTCATTCCGTAAAGCGACATATTATCTTTCCTAACTAAAAAGCATTATCAATGGGATTCTTCGACTACGCTCAGAATGACATCGGTATTTAAAAAGGGTTGCCAAAGCAACCCTTTTTTTAATATCATTCTACACTTAATACGAAGTAATAAATCGGCTGGCCGCCGTTTACAAGCGAAACATCAACCTTATTACCGAACTTATCGCTGATAGCCTCGTACGCCTCCTGAGCCTCCTGCTCGGAGATATCCTGACCGTAAATCAACGTTACGAAAGAGGTATCGTGGTTAATCATATTCTTAGCGAGCTTAACCGCCGCCTTAGCGGGAGTTTTCTCGGTGATAGTAAGCTTGCCGTTTTCGAGGGCGATAATCTCGCCTTCCTTAATCTTATGGTGCCCGAACTCGCTGTTGCGCGCCGCAAAGGTTACCTGACCGGTAGCAACGTGCTTAGCCGCGTCAATCATCATATCCTTATTGCTCTCGGGAGAAAGCTCGGGGTCGAAGTTCAGCATAGCCGTCATACCCTGCGGAATTGTGCGGGTAGGAACGATGATAACGTTTCTGTCCTCAACCATCGGAACTGTCTGCTCGGCAGCCATAATGATGTTTTTGTTATTTGGAAGTACGATAACCGTCTTGGCGGGTGTAGCCATAACAGCCTCGTAGATATCGTCTGTGCTGGGGTTCATAGACTGACCGCCGGATACAACGTGAGTACAGCCTAAATCCATAAAGAGATTTGTAATACCCTCGCCTGCTGCAACTGCTACAAATCCGATTTCCTCGGTGGGCTCTGCGGGCTCTAACTTCTTAGCGGTCTTAGCCGCCTCGTTATCCTCAACACGCTGACGGTGCTGTTCCTTCATATTCTCAACCTTAACGGTGATAAGCTGACCGAAAGTAAGACCTCTCTGAAGAGCGTTGCCGGGATTGTCGGTATGAACGTGAACCTTAATAATCTCGTCGTCGCTTACTACGACAACGCAGTCGCCGATTGTTTCAAGGAACATCCTAAGCTCGTTCGGATCGGTAGAAATCTTCTCGTCACGGCCTACGATAAACTCGGTGCAGTATGTGAAGTTAATTACCTCGTCGAACTCCGCAACTGTGCTTGAGAAGTTCTCGAGCTCTTCCTGAATATTAGAATTATCGAACTCTACGATTTCGCCGTCCTTGAAGTACTTCAGCATACCCTCAAAGATGGAATAAAGTCCCATTCCACCTGCGTCTACAACGCCTGCCTTTTTAAGCACGGGAAGGTACTCGGGAGTCTTTCTTAAAGCTTCCTCAGCGCTGACGCAAACTGCCTCCCATACCTCGGCAACATCCTCGCTCTTTTTGCAAGCCTCTAAGCCGCCCTCGTAGCCGACTCTTGCTACTGTGAGGATAGTGCCCTCGGTAGGCTTCATAACAGCCTTATACGCAGCGTCTACGCCGAGACCGAGCGCTTCTACAAGCTCTTTACCGTTAGCTACAGCCTTACCCTTAAGACCGTCGGAAAAGCCCCTGAACAAAAGCGAAAGGATAACGCCTGAGTTTCCTCTTGCGCCGCGAAGCATAGCGGAAGCGATTGTCTTAGCAACAATTCCTACCTCGTCGGACTCGGTATTAGAGAGAGCCTTAACCGCCGCAGTAGTTGTCATAGACATATTTGTACCGGTATCTCCGTCGGGAACGGGGAAAATATTAAGGTCGTTAATATAAGACTTTTTAGTACAGATATTGTTTGAGCCGGACAGTACCGCCTGTTTTAAATCAATTCCATTCATAATTCAACACTTCCTCACCCAATAAATTTGGATATATCATACACAGTCATTATACTATAAATATAAATTTTTTCAAGAGTTTTTTAAACAATTCTTAATCTTTCCGCAGAAATTGTATTGCCTGACTTGTCGTCAACTTCAAAAATAACACATTCGAGCTTACAATCGCCTTTTTTAAGGTCAAATCTAACAGGCATACCTGTTTTAAATTTCATTATCGAATTTTCGGGATTCACGCCGAGAACCGAATTAAGCGGGCCGGTCATTCCGAGGTCGGTTATATAACCCGTGCCGTTTTCGAGCACGCGCTCGTCGGAGGTTTGAACGTGAGTATGAGTGCCGAAAACAGCCGATACCCTGCCGTCGAGATAATACCCCATAGCGAGCTTCTCGGAGGTAGTTTCCGCGTGGAAATCAACAATAACAATACGGCTGTCGATATCCTTTAAAATACTGTCGATTTTAATAAAAGGATTTTCCGTACCGTAATCCATAAACATAGTGCCTATAAGGTTAATTACGGTAAGCTGAAGCCGCCCGAAATCAAGCGTACATACTCCGCTGCCAGGTGTTGTAGCTTCGGGAAAATTCGCTGGACGGATAATATACGGCTTATTATCGAGGTAATCGTAAATTTCCCTGCGTCTGAAGGAATGGTTGCCTAAGGTTATTACATCTACTCCGCTGTCGAAAAGGTATCCCGCGGAGACAGGAGTAATACCGTTGCCGTCGGCTGAATTTTCTCCGTTGCAGATTACGGCGTCAATCCCCTTTACGCGCTTAAGTGAGGGAAGCTTTGAACGCAGAAACTCGCAGCCTATTTTCCCCACTACGTCGCCAATACATAAAATTCTCATAACATCAGCTTTCTAAATCTAATATACTTTTATTTTAACACATATTATTAATTTACTCAATATTTACGCGCTTTTTTACCGCAATATTTTTATTTACCGTATATGTTGAATTGAGTATTATCTTATCATTTAATTCTTTAAAGGAATATTTCTTTCTTTTAATCTTAAATTCACCGAGGTTAAAAGCTTCGCTTAAAAGCGCTTTTTTCTTTAATAGAATTTTATCGTTTATCTTATTAACCGTTTTAAAGCTGTAAATATTTATACTGTTTATGCCGAGCGGAAGCGTTACTTCGTTAAAGCAAAGCCTCTCGTTATGAAATACCGGGCAGTTAAGCTCTCCCCCGGGACTTCCGGGCTTTATAAGCAGTTCAGCCCATAAGAATTTAAGACTGCTCTTTTCAGTATAATTCTTATCAGGAATAATAACCTTACTGCGTTTATTAAGCGAAAACGTTCTTTTTTCAATCACATCGGCGTAAATCATCCCCTCAGAATGGACGTAGCTCAGCTTATCCTGAAGCTCGTTAGTTCCCTCTACTACCGTACTGACGAGCAGCTGGTTTTCGCTTACGGCAGTTCCTCTTTTTACCATACAGGTACCGGCGCTGACGAGAGTATCCGTTATTACGCCGTCTGCGGAGGATGTAAGATTGCACGGATACTTCCCCTTTTTTACCGAAGGCTTTTTAAACTTTTCCTTAATCTCAACCTCTGCAATACTGTTTAGGGCGTTAATTGAAACCCAGCGTATCTGAGGGAGTTTCAGCAGAAGCTGACGTTCCGCCGCTTCAAAATCAACCGACTGCTTAAATGCCCCGGGCTTCAGTCCGCTGCTCTCGAGGGCAGCGCAGATACTGCTTTCGCTGAGGTTTTCGGCGCCGTTGAGCTTAACATCCCACACAAACATACTTAACACGCTCATTATAATCACTGCTAAAACCGCCCCGACGGCTATTCCTTTTCTAACCTTATACGTTTTTATAAGGAAAGGCAGACCTGCTTTTCTCTCAATTTTAAGCCGTACCGAGGATATTCGGGCGGTTTTTCTTATTTTAAGGTAATCCGAGGCTGCCATCTGACCGATATATTTATCACCCTTCGGAAAAAGCTCGCGGTAGTTTACTCCGTTTCGGTTAAGGAGATTAATAAACCTCTCGGGATATCTGCCCGTAAGGCTGAAAATTACATATCCCTTTATATATCTTATAAGCTTTACAAGCATAAACTCACCTAACTTATAAACTCAACGTTCGTAATAAAGCCTTCGATAATTACGCAGGTCGGAGATATACATTTAAGCGTAAGCCCGCGCCCTGAGAACGCCGCCGCGAACTTCCTCGTATTAATTCTTATCATATCGCCCGAGTAATGAAGCACACCGGTCGAGCCCTCTATAGTCGCGCGGCGATTGCCGGTAAACTCAATAATCGGAAGATTATAATTAAACTCTATCGGAACCGATGATTTAATTTTATTAATATTTTTTCTCATTATCCTTCACCCTTCTACATATATATTAACGGTGAACATAAATGATGTATAAAATAATCGGACGTTCGGGTGTATTAAAGCTGATTTTATTTATGGCGGCAGGGATTTCGGCGATAATATTTTCACGCGATATCTCAAAAGGAATACAACAAGGCATTTACCTTTGCGCTGATGTTCTTGTGCCGTCGCTTTTCCTTTTTATGGTAATTTCCGCTGCCGCGGCTAAAAGCCTTAAACTTAATTCAAAAAGGCTTGACTGCTTTTCAAGAGCAGTATTCGGTATATCGGGCAGAGCGCTTTTTGCGGTTATACTCGGTATAACAGGAGGCTATCCCGTCGCGGTGGCAGGACTCTCGGAGCTTTATAAAAACGGCTTGATCAGCATCCGCGACGCACAAAAATCCGCTTACATAGGCTTCGGCGCGGGAGCGTCGTTTTTAATAACCTTTATCGGGATAAGGCTGTTTAACAGCTTTGAGCTCGGAATAGTTCTCTTTTTGTCTCAGATTATATCGGTATTAATCCTCGGAGTAATTAATAAACATCTGATAAAAGGTGATTATAATTCTATAAGCGAATTAAGCTCCTCCGCTTCAAAAGACGATATTTTAATAAGCTCGGTATCCTGCGCGGTAAAAAACGTCGTAAAAATGTGCGTCGTTGTAATCTTATTCTCCGGAATAGGAGAGGTTATTAAAAGATATTTCGGGAATAATACGGTAATACTTCTAGAGGTGTGCTCGGCGTGCAATTTACTCAGCAAGGATAAAAACATTCTGCTTTTAGCATTCGCCGCGGGCTTCGGCGGAATTTGCGTACATCTTCAGGTGTTTCAGGCACTCGGAGATATTAAGATAAACAAGCTGTTATTTTTCATTTACAGAATTATACAGGGCTTGCTTACGGCATTATTCACCTTTATTCAGTATAAATTATTTAATATTTCAATACCCGTTTTCAGCAGTACGACTGATAAAATCGCACCCGCTCTCAGCGGAACGGTTATCGGGGCGGTGCTTCTGATTTTAACGGGAATTATATTCTTATTTGATACCGGGAGGTCGCTATGTGCGGAATAGCAGGTATAGTAACAAAACACGAGGATTTATCCGATAATATAAAAATGCTTTCGGATATGTCGAAGTCGCTTATAAAGCGCGGACCGGATGAAAACGGTATTTTCATAGACCATAATACGGCGCTAATTCACCGCAGGCTTGTTGTAATTGATAAGGAAAACGGAAAACAGCCGATGATTTGCGGAAGAAACGGCGAAAAGTATGTCATCGTCTATAACGGCGAGCTCTATAATACCAGGGAGCTTAGGGCTGAGCTTAAGAAAAAAGGTTATAAATTTAAGGGACGCAGCGATACCGAGGTCGTATTAAAGATGTATATTGAGTACGGCGAAAAATGCGCCGAGCGCTTAAACGGCATTTTCGCCTTTGCTGTATATGAAATCCGCGCAAAACGGATTTTTCTCTGCCGTGATAAGGTCGGAGTAAAGCCGCTGTTTTACAGCGAAACGGACGGCGAATTGATTTTCGGCTCCGAGATAAAGGCAATACTTAAAAGCGGAAAAATAAAGCCCGTAATTGACGAAAACGGACTTTATGAAATATTCTTCCTCGGTCCCGCAAGGACTGCGGGAACCGGAGTATTTAAAAATATAAATGAATTATTACCCGGGGAATACGCTTTTTTCAGCGAAGGAAGGCTAAATAAACACCGCTACTTTAAGCTCACCGCCCGCGAGTTTACCGATACCCCGAAGCAGGCAGTAGAAAAGGTGCGTTTTCTTTTAACGGACGCTATAGAAAAACAGCTCGTAAGCGACGTTCCCGTATGCTTCTTTTTATCGGGCGGACTGGACAGCAGTATAATAACTAAAACAGCCTCGAATTACTACAGAAAGCACAATAAGGAAAACGCCGCAACATATTCGGTTGAATACCGCGACAACCTCAAATACTTTGAGAAAAGTCTTTTTCAGCCTACCGCGGACGACGGCTATATCAAGCTTATGTCAAAGGACGCATGCACCGATCACCGCGAGGTTATTTTAAATAACGAGGAGCTCGCAAAGGCGCTTTACCCGAGCGTTGAGGCGAGGGATTTACCCGGTTACGTCGATATCGACTCTTCCCTGCTGCTGTTTTGCAGGGAAATAAAAAAGGACTACACCGTCGCGCTTTCGGGTGAATGTGCCGACGAGCTGTTCGGCGGATATCCGTGGTATCATAACCGTGATATCCTTTTTGAGGATAACTTTCCGTGGTCGCGCTCTCAGGAAATCAGGCGCAGTATTTTAGCCGCGGATATTCTTCCTAAGGGCGAGGAATATGTCCGTCAAAGGTATCTCGACACCGTAAACGGTACGGATAAGCTGGGCTCTGACAGCGAGCTCACCTCAAGAATGAGAGAGATGTTCTCGCTTAATTACTACTGGTTTATGCAATGTCTGCTTGAGAGAAAAGACAGGTGCAGTATGTACAGCTCTCTTGAGGTCAGGGTGCCGTTTTGCGACTACAGGCTGGTAGAATATGCCTACAACATGCCGTGGGAAATAAAGGCGTATAACGGCAGAGAAAAAGGCATTGTGCGCAAAGCTTTTGAGGACATTCTCCCCTACGATATCGCGTGGAGGAAAAAGAGCCCGTACCCTAAAACGCACAATCCGGTATATATGAAAATCTGTTCCGAGAAGGTTATGAATATATTAAAAAAGAAAACCGCCCTGAATAAGCTGCTTTCAAAGGACGGAATAATGAATATTATTGAAAATCCCGATAAAATCTCCTCGCCGTGGTACGGTCAGCTTATGAAAGCTCCTCAGATACTCGCGTATATTATCGAGCTTGATTACTGGTTTGAAAAATACAAGGTTGATATTGAGCTTTAAACATGGTAAAATTACCTCGGTGATGGTATGACTGAAGCAACATACAAAAAAATCGAGGTATATTTTAACAGCCATAAAGCCGCGTTTATATTTTTAAAAGCCGTTTATTCTTATCTTCCGCTTTTAATATACGCGCTTTACCCTGTATTGCTTATAAACAACTTTATTGACGTATTAAAGGGCGGAGATATCGACGATTTAATAAGAACGCTTATAGTACCCGCGGTAACCTTTTTAAGCGTTAGCTTACTGAGAATTCTTATAAACAAGCCGCGGCCGTACGAGGCTATGAATATCAATCCGATTTTTAAAAAAGATACTAAGGGAAAGAGCTTTCCGAGCCGTCATTCGGCTAGCATTTTCACGATAGCGATGGCGAGCTTCGGCTTCAGCACCGCGGTAGGAGTTGTGCTTATAATTCTCGGAGTGCTGATGTGCATTTCGCGCGTAATCGGCGGAGTTCACTATATAAGCGACGTAATTGCCGGAGCGGTTTACTCGGTAGTACTCGGATTATTCGGACTGTACATTATATAAATATTTTGACAAGAAAGCGTTCTTCAGCCATCGCTTGTGCGCACGCAGGGCGCAACTAAGCGGGCAATATAAAATGTTTTTTACTTTATAAGGAACGCAGTTTCTTATAAAGTAAATTTTCAGGGGCTGCCGAAGCAGCCCCTTATTCTTTACTGTTTGCTATCAGTTTTGCTTAATTTCTCCTTCGTTCTTATAATAAACGTCAAGGAATAATTCAAAACATTTTTTCTCGTCAACATAGAACTCGGCGTATTTCTTACCCGCTTTAACCTTACCCGGAATATTTACGATATCAAAGCCCTTATAGTTTCCGCGAAGCGCGTTATATGCAAGGTAGGAAACCTTATTGGCGTCAATATTCGTACACATATACGGAGAAGCCTCGTTAAATACCCTTACGGGAGTCATCAAATCAGACTTCGTCTTTGTTTTAAGCGCGGAGCCGAAGCTCTCAAGATATATTTTCTGGCGTTCCATACGAAGGCTGTTGCCTTTAGCGGTAGCGTGGCTACGGCTAATTACGAAACGCTGAGCCATACTGCCCATAAGCGTATAGGTTTCTCCCTTTTTAAACTTATCGATTGTTTCGGGAGATACTACGGTAATTCCGCCCATAGCGTCATTAATTGCGCCGATTCCCTCGGTATCAAGCGAAAGATACGAATTTATCGGTACGTTATAAAGAAGCTCTCTTACGCTGACAAGCACGTTATGACAGCTTGTATCTCTGCCGTCGCCGTAAGCATAAGCAAGCGCGAGCTGAGCCTTTTTATCTCCTACATAGCTTCCGCTCGGAGAATAAATCGCGATATCGGTCATTGTATCACGGGAGATGTTCAACAGCTTGGTTTTTCCGTTAGAGAGGTCGAGCGTAATAACGAAAATAGAGTCCGCGTCGCCTCCGGTACCGATATCCCCGCCTACGTCGTTAAGCGTATCCTTATCAACACCCATACAGAGAATACTCGTTATATTCTCGTTAAACCTATACTTACAGCCCTTATAGTAGATGTAGTTACCGTTATCCACAACCTCGGCGCTGCCGGGAGCGTTGATGTTCATTCCTGTTTTATCAACAAGAGAACCCCTTCCCAGGTTAATCATAATAACCAGCATTGAAGCCGCGGAAACAAGAAGCGCGAGTATAACAAGTAAAAATCCGATACACACCTTCTGCCAGCGCTTCATACGCTTTCTGTGATGGTGCTTATGGAAATGGTGCTTATGCTTATGCTTCTTTTTAATTTTCGAGCCTCTGTGCCCCGGAGAGAGCATAGAGGGACTTCTGTGGCGATGGTGGTGGCGTCTTCCCGAAGTTCGGGTACGCCTTTTATTCTGCCGGTAAATAAAATCATCGAGGTCTTCGTAAGCAGAGGAATTTTCCTTTTCCATTGCCTCTTTCAGCTTAGTTGCACGTTCCTCGTTTTCCGCCTCATCCTGACTTCTGAGCTCTTCGACAGATACACCGGTTATTCTCGAGGAGTCTGCTCCTCCGAAATTAAGGAATGAATCGTCCTCACTGAATCCCTTATGATTGTGGTTGTTTTCATTACCTTGTGTATTCATCCTTTACTAAAACCCCCTGTAAAAGATACCTTCCGTCTCCTATATTCAGGCAGGTGCTTAAAGTCAGCACCCTATCGTCCGTAGTGAGCTTATGGTCAAGCTTCTTTCGGACATTCTTTACCGCCGAACGCGGATTTAATATATACTCTAAATAATTTTTAAAAACCTTATTCTCTGTAAAATTATACGAATTCATAATATGTTTATCCGAGTAGTTATATGCCGAAACAACCTCATAGGTTAGGATTTCGTTCTCGGTATAAACATAAAAATACCTGTGCTTCTTAAAAAAGTCGGGATTCTCAAACTTATGAAGATTGGCAAACATCGAGCCGTCCTTCATATTATGACCGTATAAAACGGTAACCCTGTCGGTAAATTCGCTGCTGTTGCAGTATTCCATATAAATAGAGCCTGCGTATTTTGCACTCTTATTTACATCCCTGTGAAGATAGAAATCATCAGCCGTTAAGCTCTGAAGAACAGGATAATTAATATTAGTATCGGGAATCCTTATCCAAGCGACGATTTCACTGTTCTTTTTATGGAGCGATTTAAAGTTTATAGGATTTTCGGGCAGAACTTCGGTTTCCTCATCGGTTTCATCCGACACAGTCTGAGAGTATCCTGAGGATACCGTTGACGGTTCGGTTTCGGATTTTAATCCGCCGAAAAGGAAATTATAAGCAAGCCCCACTATCCCGACGATAAGGAGCACCAAAATTATTATGATAATTACATATAATTTACTGCTTTTTTCTCCAGACATAAGAACACCTGCACATAATTTTACTTATATATTATAATACCGCTTAAGTAAAGTGTCAACAGTTTGTGAGTATTTGTTAACAAACTGTTATAATATCCGCAATTTGTTATAATATCAGTAATTAATAAAGAAAAAAACCAGCTCATACGAACCGGTTTGAAATATTTATTTTATTTTTTCATAAACGCTAACTTAGCACCTACAAGTCCGAGCGCAATCGCTAAAGCTGCAAGAGCTCCGAAGAAGAAGTACATCGCGTTATTATCGCCCGTCTTAGGAGATACCGGCGAATCATTCTGACTTACCGAAGGACTTTCCTGAGCTGAGCTTGTTCCCTTCTTTCTGAATACCGGGGTAAACTCAACGTCGCTCTTGAGAAGAATACTGAGAGTCTTATCGGTGAGCTCACCGTCGGAATCATACTTACCCTTGGGAATCCATTTAACGAACTCGTAGCCGTTTTTAGGATGAGCAGTAATAGTAGCGTGCTTACCGTCCTTATCGGTTTTAGTAGTGTAAGTACCCGAGCCGCCCTCGGTTTTATGAATTATAATTTTATATTCCTGACTGGCTGTCGGGCTCGGCAGCGCAAAAGCAGGCATAGCCGATAAAGCCAGAATTATAAATGCCACTACAATTGATATAGTTTTTTTCATAATCTTTCCCTCCGATAGCTGATTATACTATCACAACTACATAATTATATATGAAGTATAACACAAAGATTTAAAAAAGTAAATAGTTATTACACTTTATTTTTTCAAAAAATTCAAAACTCTTGAAAAAACTACAAAAAAATTGTATAATATAGAAAAATATTTCGGGGGTTTGCTTTTATGACAATTACCGAGCTTCAAAATGAAATAATTAGAATTAAAAAAGAAAAGGATATCTGTATCCTCGCTCACAGCTATCAGGCGAGAGAAATCCTCGAGGTAGCCGATTTTACGGGCGATTCCTATAAACTTTCCGTTGACGCCTCAAAGGCTCCCAACAAAACAATTGTTATGAGCGGAGTGCGTTTTATGGCGGAAACCTGCAAAATTCTTTCTCCCGAAAAGAAAGTGCTTATGCCGAATCCTCACGCCGGCTGTCAGATGGCCGACCAGATGGGTAAAGAGCTTATAAGCGAGGTTAAAAAGCAGTTCCCTGATTATACTGTAGTAGCTTACATCAATACAACCGCTGATTTAAAAACTATCTGCGACGTATGCGTAACCTCGTCGTCGGCGGTTGAAATCTGCTCAAAAATCGAGAATAAAAACATCCTCTTTATACCCGACTGCAACTTAGGCGCGTATGTTGCTAAGCAGCTTCCCGATAAAAACTTTAAGCTTCTCTCCGGAGGATGTCCTATTCACGCCTGCGTAAATGTTGAGGACGTTAAAAAGGCTAAGGAGCTTTATCCCGAGGCCGAGGTTCTCGTACATCCCGAGTGTACCCCCGAGGTTACGGCTATGGCGGATTACGTCGGCTCAACCTCAGGCATTATGAACTACGCCGTTAAATCCGATAAAAAGGAGTTTATTATCGGCACGGAAATCAGTATCGCAGAGCACCTTCAGTATATGTGCCCCGATAAGAGCTTCCACTACCTCACTTTAAAGCTCATATGCCCGAATATGAAGGCTACTACTCTAGTAGACTTATATAACTGCGTTAACGGTACTGCCGGCGAGGAAATCATTCTCGATGATAAAACAATCGCCGACGCTAAAAAATGTATTGACGAAATGATAAGACTGGGATAATTATGAAAAAAGCTTTATTAGCAATGAGCGGCGGCGTAGACAGCTCCGTCGCTTCTCTTTTAATTAAAAACGCCGGATACGAATGTACCGGCATAACAATGAAGCTGTACGACAACGAAGATATTGGCTTTTCAAGCGATAAAACCTGCTGCTCCACTGACGATATTGAGGACGCGCGAGCAGTTTGCAGCAGGCTTTCTATCCCCTATTATGTCTTTAATTTCGGCGACAGCTTCAAAAAAGAGGTTATCGACCGCTTTATAAGCGCGTACGAAAACGGTGCAACTCCCAATCCGTGTATTGACTGCAACAGATATATAAAGTTCGACAGGCTGATGAAGCGTATGCACGAGCTTGATATGGACTACGTCGTAACGGGGCATTACGCACGGATTGAGTACGACGAAAGCCTTAAAAGATTTCTTTTAAAAAAGGCGCTTGATTCTTCAAAAGATCAGAGCTATGTGCTTTATTCTTTAACGCAGGCTCAACTGAGCCACACGCTTTTTCCGCTGGGCGAGCTTAATAAATCCGAGGTTCGGAAAATTGCCGAAGAAAACGGCTTTATAAACGCAAAAAAGCGCGACAGTCAGGATATCTGCTTTGTGCCGAACGGAAAGTACGCCGAATTTATAGAGGGCTATACCGGTAAAAACTATCCCAACGGCAATTTTGTTGATAAAGACGGAAACGTACTCGGCGAGCACAAGGGCATTATCCGCTATACAATCGGCCAGCGAAAGGGCTTAGGGCTTGCGCTTCCGGCTTCGATGTATGTCTGCGAAAAAGACCTTAAAAATAATAAAGTTATTTTAGGCTTTAATGAAGATTTATTCTCAAGCGAGCTTTACGCCGATAACATCAACCTCATATCCTGTGACGAAATCAGGGAGCCGATGAGGGTAACGGCTAAAGTACGATACAATCAGAAGGAACAGCCTGCTACAGTAACTCAGGTTGAAAAAGACAAGCTTCATATTGTTTTTGACGAACCTCAGAGGGCTATATGTAAAGGTCAGGCGGTAGTTATGTATGACGGCGACGTTGTAGTCGGCGGAGGAACGATAGAATAATGTAAATAGTCGGGAAGATTTTAAAAAATCCTCCCGACCTTTTATTTCTCATTTATATATATTATTTACTTCGGCTCGCGGTTTAACCTGAAATCAACCGAGCGTTTAAGGTATTCAAGGTAGCTTTCGTCACGGCACATCGCCTTCCCCGGAGTATCGGATAGCTTAGCAACGGGACGTCCGTTAACGTACTGAAGCTTAATAACGATATTAAGCGCGTCTTTATCGGTATCATTCGTTATTCCGAAGCTTACTTTCGCTCTGTCCTTAAAATGCTCAAATAAAGACTGAGCCTTATCAAAATCAAGGCTGTCGCTGAAAAGCAGCAGCTTAGATTTAGGGTCTACTCCGAAGCTCTCGTAATGGCGGATAATTTTCTCACCCCATTCAAACGGGTCGCCGCTGTCGTGGCGCACGCCCGAGTAGTTGTTCACCATAGAGCGGTTGAAGTCGAGCAGGAATAAATCGGTCGTTATCGTATCGGAAAGCGCGGTGCCGTTATCGCCCTGATACTCGCTGTACCAGTCCTCCATAGCGTAGTGGTTGGTAAACGCAAGAGGAATCTCGTCAATACCCTGATACATCTGAACGAACTCGTGAGCGTAGGTTCCAATCGGAGTGAGGTTATACTTCATAGCGAGGTATACGTTAGAGGTTCCGACGCAGCTTTTATTTTCACGCGCCAATCTTCTGACAACGGTATCCTGCCATTCACGCGACAGTCTTCTCCTGCACCCGAATTCAGCAAATTTAAAGGCATATTTTCCGCTGTTTAAAGCTTCAATCTTTTCATCAAGCTTAGTTTCTGCTGACTTAAGAAGCTCGCCGTAGTCATAGCTGAGCCTGAAATAAACCTCGTTTACAATCTCAAGCAGGAAGATTTCAAACTGCATTGCGGAAAACAGCGGGCCGTCAACGACAATTTCAAGCTCTCCCTCATCGGAGAGGCTTACGTTAACGTAATCGCGGATAGGTCTCCACAATCTAAGAAATTCAACGTAATCGTCCTTAATAAATCTTATTGAACGCAGGTAATCGAGCTCAGCTTTAGTAAAATTAAGCGAACAGAGGTGGTCAACCTGAGCGTTAATTTCCTCAAACATTTCCCGCGTAAACACTACGTCCTTATTACGGCACTTAAAGTAATACTGACCGCATAAATCCGTATGCTTGTGGAAAATAACCTGGTCCATATTAAACTTATATAAGTCGGTATCAAGCAGCGATACTACAATCGGTTCCAGCTTCATAATTTTCTCCCTTAAATACTGTCGGTAAAGGTGTTATCCTTAGCCGAAAGCACTTCCGCTCTCAGGCTTTCGTATTTGTCCCATAAAACGGGATTAGTATACCTTTTCCAGTTTTCGTAATCGTCGTTTATAAACATCTCTCTCATAGCGGTAGCGGAGATTTCGATAGTTTTAGGCACATAAAGCTCCGCAATCGATACGCCGTTTATGCTGTCAAACCAGTCAAGACGGCGCTCCTCCTTACCGGAAATGAGCAAATCGGGAGCCTTGCCGAAGCGCTTAACTACATTTTCAAGGACATAATCGCCCCATTTAGAATTGTTTCCGACTCCGATATCGGGAAGCGGAAAGACTTCAATGCTGTCCCCGAAAACCTTCTTTAAAATCCTTTCTCTCGTTTCGTAGGAGAAGGGATTTTTATATGTACCTTTTTCCTGAGATGAGCCGATAAATACTCCTACCCTGCCGCAAATCTTAACAGCCTTATTAAAAATATCCTCGTGACCGGAATGAAAGGTCTGAAAACGGCCGATAAGAATACCGAGCTCAAATAATTTATTATCCATAGCTTTTCCTTAAAACTCAGGCTTAAAAGCAGGCATAAGCTGTAATTTAAACTGATTCATCTTATGCATACGGTCGATTTTAGCCTTCTTTTCCATATCCTCAATCTCGCCTGTACGGATATAACGGTCGAGCTCCGCGTAGGTAAAGCCGAGGTTATCCTCGTCGGTTTTTCCGCAGAGTCCGTCAATCGGAACCTTGTCAACCAGCACGTCGGGAAGCCCTAAAAGCCTTCCGATTTGCTTCATTTCAGCAACGGTAAGATATGAGCACGGGCTGAAATCACCCGCTGCGTCGCCGTAACGGGTCGAATAGCCTACCCAATCCTCGGAAAGGTTGCAGGTATTAGCAACGCGTCCGTTATGGCTCTGAGATACGGCATAAAGCGTAGACATTCTTATTCTCGGAGGCAGGTTGGTGCGGCTCTGAGTGCTTAATTCAAACGGAATACTGTTAGTAAGTCCGTCGACTGCGTCCTTAATATTTACGATATAATGCTTGATTTTAAGAGTATCAACGAGCAGCTTTGCCATATCGATATCAGCCTGCTCGCCGCAGGGCATAAGTACGCCGATAACCCTGTCTCTGCCGAGCGCTTCAACGCATAAAGCAGCTACGATTGAGCTGTCCTTACCGCCGGAAATTCCGACAATGGCATTACAGCCCTTTCCGTTTTCCTCAAAGAAATCCCTAATCCATTTTACACATTCATTTTTAACCTTTTCAGCGTTAAACATAATTACACTCCTTCTATATTTATCTGACAGCTTTTCATCGTATTAAGCGCAGCCTCGTGAGAAACGGGCGTTACGCCGGCGCAGCATTTAGCGTCAACGCTGATATCAGCTTCGGGGAAAGCCGCCTTAACAAGCATAGCGTTGCTTACTACGCATATATCGGTGCAAAGTCCGATAAGCTCAACGGTAAAATCCTCTCCGCCTGATTTTTCGGATAGTATTCCGGGAAGCTCAACCGAGCCGAAGGTCGGCTTTTCAAGCGCCGTATAGTTTTTACCCTCGAGCGCTTTTTCAATATTTTCATCAAGCTTCCAGCCGTCGGTACCTTTAATACAATGCTCAACGGGAAGATATTTACCCTCGCGCGTATCGAGGTAGTTTTTTTCGTGAGTATCGAAGGAAACGATTATCTCGCCGTCAAAGCTTTTTATCTTATCAACTGCAGAAGGTACGATTGCAGCCGCTTCAGCCGAGCCGAGCGCGCCGTCTACAAAGTCCTTCTGCATATCAACTACTATCAGGAATTTTTTCATATTCTAACCTCACTTTCGGGTATATGATGATTATATCAAAAATCAGAAAATATTTAAACTCGTTATTTATTCACAATCCGCATAATCTTATACAAATTGCAAATTAAAATACATATTCCTCATCGTCCTCAACGCTGTCCTTTTTAACCGTATCGAGGAAAAGGTGAGCCGCGGGATTTGAATTATTTTTTCTCCACGCAAGCACAAAGGTTAAATCCGTTTCAACCCCGTTAATATCAAGCCCCTTAACCTCGGGCTGAGTAAGGGTTTTTATTAGGTTCTCAGGCAAGAGCGAAACTCCCATTCCGGCGGCAACCGCCATATAAACCGAGCGCACGTCGTCAAACTGTAAAATGGAGTTCGGAGAAAAATGAAACGTCCTGAAAATATCCATAATCTCCATATAAAGTATCGGACTCTCAGCCTCGGAAAGAAGCGCGAACCTCTCGTTTTTAAGGTCGATTCCGTTTACGGAGCCTCCCCTGTTTTTATAGCCCTTCGGCACAATCAGCTTAAGCTTGTCCTTATGAGTTATTACGCTTTCGATATTATCGTTATCGGGGAGCATATCCCTGAGCATAAAAAAGAAGTCGTAGTCGTTGGAGTTAAGCGCGGAGGAGCTTTCCGCACCGGAGAGCTTTATCATATCAACCGCGATATCGGGGTATTTACGGATAAAGGTTTTAAGGCATTTCGTCGGGTAATCGGCTGACGCGGAATCGTAGGCAAGCCTGAGTCTTCCTCCGCTGCCGTTATGAAGCTGGCTTACTACCGAGGTCGCCTTATTAAGCGTGTCGATAATCTCCTGAGCGTAGGGCAATAAAAGCTTTCCTTCGTTAGTAAGGGAAACCTCACGGCGCGTACGTTCAAAAAGCGTAACGCCGAATTCTTTTTCTAAATCTCGTATGTATCGGCTGACGGTAGACTGGCTGAGATAGTTGCGCCGCGCCGCCTCCGAAAAGCTCAGCGTTCTCGCTACCGAAATAAAGCATTTAAGTTCAACTATATCCATTACTTATCCCTCTTATGCATAAAACAAATATAATATCTAAATAACAGCCCTTATTTGCATTAATAAAACGTTGAATTAATGCGATTTATTTGTTATAATTCAATTATAGCATAAGAATATGCAAAATTCAAATAATCAGAAAAATTTTTTCGGAGGTTCATTATGGGTAAAATAGTCATAACGGGAATGGGTGCCGTAACCCCTATCGGAATCGGCGTAGATAACTTTTACAACGCGCTTATTAACGGAGAGTGCGGAATTGATAAAATCCTGAGCTTTGACACAAGCGAGCTCGCGGTACAGATTGCGGGCGAGGTAAAGGACTTTAACCCCGCCGACTATCTTCCCAAGGACGTAGTGCGCAAAACCGACGCGTTTATGCAGTACGCGTATATTGCGGCGGAGGAAGCTTTAAAGCAGTCCGGGCTTGAAATCGAACCCGAGAGAACCGGAATAATTATGGGTACGGCTATGAGCGGTATCTCAACAATCGCGTTTACTCAGGAGGCGTTAACCGGAGCCTCTCATAAAAAGGTAGGTCCGAGGTTTATCCCGAAAATCCTCGGCAATATCGCGGCGGCTAATATCGCCATAGCTCACGATATTAAGGGGCCCAGCTTCACGGTAAGCACAGCCTGTTCCTCCGGCGGCGACGCAATTTACCAGGCAGCTATGCTCTTAAACGCCGGCAAAGCTGACGTTATGCTTGCGGTAGGCGCGGAATCGGCTCATTGCCCGATATTTATTTACAGCCTTGCTAACGCTAAGGCTTTATCACGCAATAACGAAAACCCGAAAAAGGCTTCGCGTCCCTTTGACGAAGCGAGAGACGGCTTCGTTATCGGCGAGGGCGGCGGCGCGCTTATACTCGAAACCGAAGAACACGCCAAGGCTCGCGGCGCTAAAATCTACGGCGAGCTTATCGCCTGCGGAAACACCTCCGATGCGTACCACGTTACGGCTCCTCATCCCGAGGGCACAGGCGCTATCGCGTGTATGAGACAGGCGCTTAAGGAAGGCGGTCTTGAGCCGTCCGATATCGGATACGTCAACGCTCACGGAACCTCAACCCCTAAAGGCGACGAGGTTGAAACCCACGCGGTAAGTGAAGTATTTAAGGATGCCCTCCCGCTCGTAAGCTCAACCAAGGGCGCTACAGGCCATATGATGGGCGCAGGCGGAGTAACCGAGGTAATTTCCTGCATTAAGGCTATTGAAACGGGAATACTTCCCCCGACAATAAATCTCGACAACCCTATCCCCGGCTGCAAGATTGACTTTATCGCAAACGAAGCGAGAAAAGCCGATATTAAGTACGCTATGTCTAACGCTTTCGGCTTCGGAGGTCAGAACTCCAGCGTAATCGTCGGCAAGTACGAGGGATAATAAACAACCGTCACGCTAACTGTACAAAAGTAATTAAGGAGTAATCTATGTATACTTACGATATCACAATGTTTAAGGAAACCTTTGAATCCGAATACACCTGGCTCAACGGCTTTTTAAGAAATGTTATGCGCTTCGGCGATAAGACTGCGCTCAACGACCCGTTAAGCGGTCAGAAATGGACTTATAAGGAGCTTAACGCCGAATGTAATAAATTCGCGAACGCTATGAAAAAGGACGGAGTTAAGAAAAGCGATATCCTTTTCTTTCAGATTTACAACTCCCCGTACTTTGTATTCTCTTACATAGCTCCGCAGAAGCTCGGCGCTATTTCAAACCCCGCAAACTTCAACCTCTCCCCGGGCGAAACCGCGGAGATTATTAACCACAATAAACCGAAGGTATATGTTTACGACAGCGCTATTACAAAAACTGCCGTTAAGGCGCTTGAGCTTTGTGAGCACAAGCCCGAGGTAGTTATTATGGCGGATTACCTTAAAAAGTACGACGAGGCTCCCGAGGGACATATTAAATACGAGGACTATGTAAATGGTCAGAGCGAGGAAAATCCCCCGATCGACTTCAATCCCCATATCTACGACGAGGTATTAAGACTTCAGACCTCCGGCACAACCGGCACCCCTAAGGGCGTTCCGCTCAACAACATCAACGAGGTGCTCTCCGCTCACGACGTTATTATGCACTTTCCTCTTTCTCCTTACGACAAGACTATGAATATGACGCCGTGGTTCCACCGCGGAGGAATCCACTCCGGCGGTATCACCCCTACCCTTTACGCAGGCGGCGAAATCGTCATTATGAGGGATTTCCACCCCAAGACGACTATAGATTACGTTCAGAGGCATAAAATCACCTTCCTTATCGGCGTACCGTCGGTACTCGGACTGCTCGCCTCACGTCAGGAAAAGCACCCGAAGGATATAAGCACCTTAAAGGGAATTATCACTATGGGAAGTCCGCTTGAAAAGCAGGATTGCATCCGTTTTCAGGAGGTGCTCACCCCTAATATCTTCAACGGCTACGGCACAACCGAGTCTTTCTGGAACACCTTCTTAAGGCCGCAGGATTTACCGGCTATGTCAGGTTCCGCGGGAAGAAGCTGTACCGACGATGAGGTAAGAATCGTTAAGGTTTACGAGGACAGAAAAGCCGAGCCCGACGAGCTCGTACCGACCGACGGCAGATATGAGGGCGAGATTATAATAAAATGCCCTGCTAAAACCACCTACTGCTACGTTAACAACGAAGAAGTTACCAAGGAAAAGTTCTACAAGGGCTGGATGTACACCGGCGATATCGGCACATGGGATAAAAAGCAGTTTATCACCGTAGCCGGACGTAAGGACGATATGATTATCAGTAAGGGCGAGAATATCTACCCTGCCCGTATTGAGGAGGCTATCAACCTTTTCGATAAGGTTAAGGAATGTATCGTAACCTCAGTACCCGATAAAACCCGAGGCGAGGCTGTTGTCGCTTATATTATCCCCGAAGATAAAAGCGTTACAGTCGGCGAAGTACTCGAGTTCTGCAAGAACTCGCCGAATCTTTCAAAGTATCAGGTTCCGAGATATTTCAGAATGGTAGACGACGTACCGCGTACCGCTACGGGTAAAAAGCAGCACTATAAGGTTAAGGCTCAGGCTAAGGAAGATTTAAAGAACGGTCTTTTACTCAGAAAGTAAGCCGACAGCTTGACTATACCTGCTAAAGAGTATATAATGTTTACTGAATAAACACCGACACGAAGTCGAGTTTTTCCGATAATCAATTTACCGATGTAAGGAATGATAGTATGAAAAAGAAAGTAATAATCGGCGGACTTATAGTCCTTCTTATAGCGTTAATAGTAACCCTGCCGTTTTTCTTCGGTCAGAGCACCGATAAGATTGACGCGCTGTTTAACGATACAATAAGCGCTCTCGATACGGACCGCGACTTAAGCAGTCTTTTCCTTGAGAACACAAGGCAATACGCCGACACTCTCAGCGAAAATACAGCCGAGCTCAACGAGTTCTACGAGGGCAAGTCGGTTGAAATAAACGACTACTGCGTATATCACGAGACGGACGATATCTACCGCGCTTACGCAACGGTAAAGACCGATAAGGACGAATACTTTGTATGTATGTCGGCAACAGGCGGCAGACCGATAGATACCGTAGGTATTAAACAGCTTATTGTTGAAAAATACAGCACCTTTAAGGGCAAGAAGATTATAAAGAATAAGATTTTAAAGGACTACACCAAGCAGGCGCGCGTTATCGGAATTACAATCCGAACCCCCGGCGACCACGGCAAGTACGACAAAATCAATAAAATGATTAACGAAGCTATGAGCGGTAAATAATCACATATGATAAAAGCGTGTGCATTTTGAATTGCACACGCTTTTTTACTCTATAGAGATTACTCAAAACTTTAAAAAATTTACAAATAATTAACTTAAGGTAAAAAACATCTTAACTGACTCCTATAGAGCAAAAAAGAAGATTTATATTGCCCGCTCAGTTGCGCCCTGCGTGCGCACGAGCGACGGCTGAAAAAAAAGCGTGTGCAAAAAAATTGCACACGCTTTTTATGTTAAGTAAGTTTTAATTCCCCTTATAGTCCTCGTAGATGAAGTGTCTTACGTCGGACTTAAGCTTCGGGAAGTTATAAAGCTGGATAATCCACGCGCCGCCTGCTGAGGTGCCTGACTGCCATTCGCCTGCCTGAGGTACGCAGCGTTCCTGGAACTTAAAGCCGAAGAAGCGCGTTGAGTTGCTCGCGAACCACTTAAACTCCTCGCCGGTGAGGTTTGTTTTAACCTTCTTGCGTAAAATCCTGATTGTGGAAAGCACCTTGTCCGGAGTATAGTTCTTATAGGTTCCGACTAAGCTCCTGATAACTCTGCGCTGACGCGCCGAGCGGGTGAAGTCGTCGCCGCCGAAGCCGTTACCGCCTCTGTCGCGGCAGAGCCACAGCACCTGCTGACCGTTTAAGTGAGTAACGCCGCCCGAGGTGCTAACGAGCCCTACGGAGCTCTGACCGTTCTTATTAATCTGCCAGTTTATATACCCCGCCTCGTCCGCGGTGATATTAACGTCTACTCCGCCGAGGTTGTCGATAACCTCCTTGAAGGTTGAAAAGTCAACCGAGATGTATTTATCAATTTTAATACCGAAGGTGTTTTCGATAGTCTTTATGGTGAGCGCCGCTCCGCCGAAGGCGTAAGCCGCGTTGAGCTTGTTTGTGCCGTAGCCGGGAATCTCAAACCAGTTATCGCGCATAAACGAGGTCTGCTTGATTTTGCCTGTATTAGCGTCAACGGAAATAAGCATCATACAGTCGGAACGTCCGACGCCGGAGTCGCTGTCTACGCCGAGGAACAGCACGTTCTTTATATTAGCGTTGGTTAAAAGCCCGTTTTCCTCGTGGGTAATGCCCTTTTTGATTTTGAGCTTTTTATCGCTGAAGCGCTTATACTTCCAGCCGTCGGTATCGGAAAAGTCGTAACGAACAGCTACCATACCCTCGTAAAGCTTATTGTCTACGGTAAAGTAGATTCGGTCTACTCCCTTATCGAGGTTGGTAATCTGCTGCTTGAATACGGCGTCCTTATAGAATTTCTGAGCCTTCTTAGTAGCAATCTCAATTTCAACGCCCTTAAGAGCGTAGAACTTCATATCGTCGTCCTGCGGTACCGCCTTTGAGTAAACGAATTTCGTACCCTTTTTAACGTACTTAACGGAGTATGTTTCGGGCGAGATTCCGTAGATTTCGCTCTCGCGCGTAATTTTAGCGTCAAAGGTGAACTGTTTATTATTTATCTTCTTTTTTGAGATAACTGCTTTAGTTATATCGAACTCGTACTCGTTTGAGCCGACCTTCTGACGTGTTACGGTTTCGTCAGCCTTTAAGTCGTTCACTATAACCTTCTGAGTTGGTTTATCGGGAGTCCAGATGAAGTAGAAATATCCCCACACGAGCGCCGCCGCTATCGCGAGCACTCCGACGATAATAAGAGTAATTACGAGGGGCTTTTTGCTCCTCTTTTTCTTAGGCTTTTCATCCTCGTTATTTTCTTCTATGGAATTATCATCCCCGACAGATTCCTGAGTTTCCTCAGGTACGGGAACTTCGGTTTCGGAAGCTTCATTCCCGTCAGCCTGAGCCTCGGTCTCAAGGGGCTTATTCTCGGCGTCGTCCGAGTCAAGATACTCCTTGCGCATTAAGTTTTCCCCGCAGTTGGTGCAAAAAATTTCGTCAGGGTGATTCGGGGTTTTGCATTTCTTACATATCTTCATATACTCATTCCCTTCTTCGGCAAAGCCGTCCTTGCCTATAGTATATCACAAATTTCGCCCTAAAACGAAAAATTACGACATTGTAATTAAGAAAACAAGAAATCCATCGCTCGTGCGCACGCAGGGCGCAACTGAGCGGGAAATATAAAATGTTTTTTTACTTTATAAGGAACGCAGTTTCTTATAAAGCAAAAAAGGCTCGGTTCGTCCGAGCCTTAAGATTAACTATTTCAAGCAATTTCCTCGAGTGAGCAGGAGCAGGAATTAAGTCCGTGCTTTACTCTGTCCTCAACTTCAGCGCGCTTAGCGTTGTTGAAGCGGTCAAGAGTACCAACGAGGTAACCGGTAATTCTTCTGATTCTTTCGAAGGGAACCATATCGTAGGTATAATTAACGTCTACATACTCGCCGTCAACAGTAAACTCAAAGGTTTTAAAATCCTTGTCAGGATTAGCCTCTTTAATCTGAGTTACGTAAGCGTCAATTTCCTTATTGGACAGTTCTCCGCCGATTACTTTGATCTCCATTTTGTACCTTCCTTTCTAAATGTTAATTTCCAAAACTTATAATCACACAATTTAATCTTTAATTTTCATTAACTTCCAACCGTATTTTGTGGAGCAATATTATTCTAGCACAATATATAGCGTTTTGCAAGTAACATTTTATTGTTTAAATAAACAAAAGTGTAAATGATTTATTGTTTATTATTACTAAAATTTAATATTTAGGATAAAAACAGAAAAAATTCATCCTCCCCC